>JAITQR010000045.1 GCA_031288815.1 Treponema sp. | reverse complement strand
GAAAACTCCCGGCTCCAGTAAAAGAGACTCCGCCGGTCCATGTTCCCCACATTTCGCAGCTGTACCTCTATTTCTACCCGCTCCCCGCTGCCCAGTTTCGCTCGCACATCCAGAATACTGGTCTTGTCCCCTATTACCTCCGCGCTTATCCTCTTGTTCTCAATGATCTCCACCGACACAACCGCCTCGCTCCCTTCCCGGCCCAAAACCGCATTCAGAAAGGCGCAAAGCTGTTCCTCGTCCCCTTTCTCCCCCAAAACTTTGAGAAAAATGTAGTAGTTCAGGGGGTAGAGCCGTTATTTGATCATGAATGGGCCGTCCTTAAGGGTTTGATATCTTTAATTGTACTTACATACCGCGATTTTCCGCAATGAGTAGGCGGATGAGCTTGTTCCAAAACCCGGTTGGTGCGAACCTTTGGTTCGATGGACAAGCTCTTGGAAAAACCGGCCAAATCGGACTAAAGTCCGGCCCGGTTTTTCCACTCAATTCAAGGTAGCTGTTCCAAAAGCTGAAGTTTTGGAACAGCCTCGGATATTACGGAAATTTTCCGCGTCAGGAACCGCGCGGAAACAACGTGGTCAGCCATATAAGCAGCGGCTAATAGTTTCTCACAAAAACATCGCTGTACCCCGAGCCCTTGAAGCGCTGCATGAGGGCCCCGCTTTCACCCAGGTTTACCGGCCCCAGGAGGAGGCGGTAGATAGGCTTGTCCGGGCTTCCGGCGGTCTGTACGGACAGGGGATAATGTTTGTCCAGCTTTGACACGCTGGATTCCAGCAGGTCGGGTTTGCTGTAGGCCCCGAGCTGGAGGTAGTACCAGCCCTTTTCCAGCTCCCCGATAACGGGGATGGAAAATTTCGCCCCCGGCGACGGCACTGCCGCGGCTTTGGGAGCGGCGCTTTTGGGAGGGACATCGGTTTCGGGCAGGGGCGGTTCTTCCACAAGGATAACCGGCTCCGGCAGGGCCGGTTCTACGGGGGGTTCCTCCAATACCGGTTCGGGCAGGGTTTCCCTGGAGACGGCGGGGCCGGCGCTAAGTCCGGAGGCGGCTCCGGGCTCCGGGCTCCGTTCCCGCATATCCTCAATGGACTCAATGAAGAGGGACTCGTCTATTACCGCCTCGGGTTTCCGGGACGCGGCCGGGGGAGCCTGGACAATAGGGCCGATTTGGGCTTCCGGGGGAATGGTATAGGTTCCGGAGGGGTCGGGAGGCCGTTGTTCCGTCGGAACCAGGGAATAATCCTGGGTCCCGGGGGCCGGAGGCTCCGTCCGGGGCTGGGGCGCCGTTACCCAGGCGCTGGCCCAGCTCCCGGCCCCCTCGGTTTGGGTGTTCATTTGGGCCGTTCCCTGGCCGGGGGGAGGGGCCGGCGGGGATCCGGCTATACCCGGCTCCGGCTTTCCGGCGGGATCGGGAGAAAGCGGCGTACCCACCGAACCGCCCTGGGCCCAGACGGGATACTGGGTTTTTTCGGGACTGTCGTCTTCCTCGTCCAGTTCGGCCAGTCCCCCGTCCTCCGGGAATTCCCGGGAAGCCTCTTCCCCGCCCTCCTGTTCCGAGCCGGGAAGGTCCACGATACTGAAATAGTCCCTCTCTTCCCCGCCGAAGGCCGGGGGATCTTGGGGAACAGGCTGCCGGGCGGAGGGGCTAAGGATAAGATCGGCGTCTTCCCCGGAATCGTAGATGTCCTCGTCGTCCGCTTCGAGCATGGCCTCAGGGTCGTAGTCCGGATCCCCGCTCCCCGCCAGGCCCTCGGTAAAACGGGAGAAAGCGATGGGATCGGAAGGCTGGGTCATCCGGATCCGGCCGATGGACCGGGTCTGCAAGCCGATGCTTTTCGCCGCGTCTTCCGACAGGGTCGCCAGGAGTCCCGGGGTATCCAGACCGGAAGAAACGATTACCCGGATGGTTTTTCCCGTTTCCAGGTTGGTAACGTCCACTACCGTGTTCCGGGGGAAGGAGTTGGTGGCCGCGTAGTACCCCTCGTCGGGCAGGGAGCCCCGGGGGGCGGTGGTTACCGCGCCTTCCCAAATAGACGCGCCGGTAAAGGCCATCGCCGCGGCGCAGAGCAGGGAGAGGAGCTTTTTTTTGGTTTTCCGTTCCTTCATGGTCAATCCTTTATATACGGTATCAATCGGCGGACAATCTGGTTCGCCCGGGCGGATTCGTCCCTCGCGGCGGAGGCGTCCAGGCCCTCAAGCCGTTCCTCGTGAACCAGCCCGTAGGGCCTGGTCCGGTATATCCGCAAGACGATGTTCCAGGGCGCCGGCTCCGCGCCGGACTGGGAGAACCGGTAGTCCAACCGGGCAAGGACAAAAAAATCCGCCCCCCCGTCGGCGGCTTCGGTAAAATCCGCCAGAAGTTCCGGGGGAAAACCTTCCGCCGGAAACCGGTTCAGCCGCAGGGCCGGGGCGTTGCTGACGATGTGTCCCGCCTCAAAAAACACGTCCAGGAGGCTGTTTTCCCAGAGGGCCGAGTATCCGGCCTTTCCCGATTCCTCCCGCAACCCGGTTTCGATCACCACAAAAGAAACGGTGGCGGCGGGAAGGGGCAAACCAAGAAAAATCCACAGGGGGAACACGAGCCAAAAGCGTTTCCCGGACATAGAAGCCTCCTTCTTCACTATCGGCGTTTTTTGCTGTATTCTGAACAGGTGAATTATTACGCCTTGCAGGTAAAAACCAGGGGTGAGGATAAGTACATCAAGCTATTCAAAGCCCTGCACCCGGAGATAAAGGTTCCGATTTATTTTCCCAAACGAAAAATAAATATCCGGCGGAAGGGGGTTTTTAGCCCCTCCACCGCCCCGATCTTTCCGGGGTACATTTTTGCGGAAATTCAGGAAGAGGACAGCATCCTCAACTACCACTGGGCCTTCCGGCGGACCGAGGGCTTCTACCGCTTTCTGAAATCCAACCAGGACATCAAACCCCTGGCGGACCGGGATCTGGAAACGGTGCTTCACTTTGTCCGGGACGTGGGCCCCATAGCCGGGCTCTCCAAAGTGTATTTCAACGAAAATTCCCGTATCGTGGTTACCGAGGGGCCCCTTATGGGCCTTGAGGGCAAGATAATAAAGGTCGATAAGAGAAAAGGGAGAGCGAAGATCAAGCTGGATCTTTACAACGATTCTTTTGCCATCGACCTGGCCTTCGAGGTAATCGGCGCGGCGCAGCCGGTAAGGCATTGAGCGGGGCTCCGGCGGCAGCTTGTAACTTCGTTAAAAAACAATGACCACTAAAAAATCCGGGCGTCTTTACATTATCGGGGCTGGTTTCGCCGGCCGGACTTTGGCGAACGAGATCAGGGCCAAGGCCGTATTCGGGGAGGTGGTGGCCTTTCTGGACGACGATCCGGAAAAAATCGGCCGCCGGATAGACGGGGTGCCGGTGCTGGGGCCCATCCGGGACGTGGCCCGGCTGCTCAGGATGAAGGCGGCGGACGAGGCCATCATCGCCATTCCCGGCGCGAGCCGGGAATACCTCAAAGAGATCTACGGCATCCTGAAAAAGGCGGGCTTCGAGAAGATCCGCATCCTGCCGGGCATATCCCAGATCATCGAGGGAGAGGCCCACCTGATCCAGACCAGAAACATCGATCCCCAGGATCTCCTGGGCCGTACCCCGGTGGCGATTAACCTGCGGGAAAGCCTGGCCTATCTCCGGGGAAAACGGGTGCTGGTTACCGGGGCCGGGGGTTCCATCGGAAGCGAACTCTGCCGCCAGCTTCTCTCCGCCGGCGCGTCCCGGCTCTACCTCTTCGGGCACGGGGAAAACTCGATTTACCAGATAGACCGGGAACTCCGGCTCCTCCAGGAAGAGGGGGTCGGGGAAAAGGCGGTCCTGGTTCCTGTTATCGGGGATCTCAAGGACGGGGACTATGTGGACTACATCCTGGGCAAGCTCCGGGCGGACGTGGTTTTCCACACCGCCGCCTACAAACACGTGCCCATGATGGAGGAAAACCCGGTGGCGGCTATCGAGAACAACTTTTTCGGCACGGAAAACCTGATCCGGGCCGCGATAACACACCGGGTAAAGCGTTTCGTCCACATCACCACCGACAAGGCGGTAGATCCGGTCTCGGTCTACGGGGTCTCCAAGTACCTCTGCGAAAAACTGGTGCTCCGGGAGGCCGCCAAAACGCCTCCCCCCGGGGACGAAGGCCGGCCGGAGGGCTCCTCGTTTATGGTGGTCCGCTTCGGCAACGTACTGGGTTCCCGGGGCTCCATCATGCCCCTCTTCCAGCGGCAGATCGAAAAAGGCGGCCCGGTGACGGTGACCCACCCGGAAGTGCGCCGCTGGTTCATGACCATTCCGGAAGCCTGTTCCCTGGTGCTTAAGGCCGGCGGGGTCGGGGAAAACGCCGGTCTCTACCTCCTGGACATGGGGGAACCTGTCCGCATCCGGGACATGGCAGAACAGATGATCCGGTTCTACGGCTTCGAGCCCGAGGAAGATATCAGGATCCAGTACGTGGGCCTGCGGCCCGGGGAACGGCTGGACGAAAAACTCTGGAACGACGACGAGATCCCCCGGGAAACCCCCTACAGCCGGATTCTCAAGCTGGACCGGAAGGGGCCTTCGGGAACGGATCTTGCCGCCCTTACGGAGAAGCTGCGGCGGATCTGCAAATTCGATCCCGCCCGGCCGGGGGATTACCGGAACGGCGATCTCCTGCGGCGGCTCCTGGCGGAGGCGGTTCCCGGCCTGGCTTCCCCTTTATCGGGAGCGGCTAAACCGGCCGGGCCGGGGCGGGACCCTTCGGTATCCGGAAGCCGATCCGGCCGGGACCTTCCGCCGGCCGAGGGGCGGCGGCCGGTTCTCCGGAACAGGGCGATCAAATTCCAGGACGGCAAGGTGCAGGTGGGTTCATGCCCCTAAACGGGGATTTTCCGGAGATTCCCTTCGCCCGGCCCCTGATCGGAAAAGGGGAAGAGGAGGCGGTCCTCCGGGTGCTCCGCTCCGGCTGGCTCACCACGGGCAGGGAAACCCTGGCCTTGGAGAGGGAATTCGCCGAATTCCTCAGCCCGGAAAAGACCGCGCCGCTAGATGCCGCCTCCGGCCCAGTCCATTGCCTGGCGGTAAATTCCGCCACCAGCGGGCTCCATCTGGCCCTGGAAGCCTGCGGGGTAGGGCGGGGGGATCTGGTCCTGGTTCCCAGCTACACCTTCGCCTCCACGGCGGAAGTGGCGCGGTATCTGGGGGCGGAGCCGGTCTTCGTGGATTCCCTCCCCGACGGCTTTCATATAGACCCCGAGGCCCTGGAGGCGACCCTGGAACGGCTGGCCAAAGGGCTTCCCGCCTACCCGGCCCGGCCCGGCAGGCTAAAGACCGGGGGTTTCGGGCCCCGGGGCCGGGCGGCCGCGGTGGTTCCGGTTCATTACGGCGGACTCCCCTGCGACATGGGGGCCATCGGGGCTATCGCCCGGCGCTACGGCCTCAAAATCGTGGAAGACGCGGCCCACTCCTTCCCCTCCCTGATCCCCGGCGGCCCGGGAAGCGGCGATCCCGCCTTTGCCGGAACCCTGGGGGACGCGGGGGTGTTCTCGTTTTACGCCACCAAGACCATCACCACCGGAGAGGGGGGCATGGTGGCCTGCCGGGATCCGAAGCTCGCCGCCAGGATGGCGCTTATGCGTTCCCACGGCATAGACCGGAGCATCTGGAACCGCTACACCGATACCAGGGCTTCCTGGTACTACTCGGTGGTAGAGGCGGGTTACAAGTACAACCTTCCGGATCTGCTCTCCGCCCTGGGCCGGGTTCAACTGGGCCGGAGCCGGGAATTCCTCGCCATGCGGGAGGAAATAGCGGCCCGCTACAACGCGGCCTTCTCCGGAGACCCCCACTTCACCGTCCCCCCGGACGGGCCGGGCAACGCCTGGCATCTGTACCCCCTGCGGCTGAACCCCGGCAGCCTCTCCGTCTCCCGGGAGGATTTTGCCCGGAAGCTCCAGGAAAGGGGCGTCGGCATCTCGGTCCACTTTATCCCCCTCCATACCATGCCCTGCTACCGGAACGCCTACGCTTTGGAAGAGGGCGATTTTCCCCAGGCCCTCAGGACCTTTAGCCGGACAATCTCCCTCCCCATCTGGCAGGGTATGAGCGTCGAAATGGTTGGGAGGGTCATTTCCGTAGTCAAAGCCCTGGCCCGCCAATATAATAGCTAGGCTATGCCCCCTGAAATACTCCAGGATATCTCGTTTCCCTCCCTGCTGCACGGCGTTACCATCCGGTCCCCCATCGCCCGGGGCCGCTTAAAATCCATCGAGTGTCCCAAGCTGCCCGCCTCCTATGTCCTGATCGGCGCGAAAGACATCCCCGGCAAGAATTCCCTGCCTTCCCTCTCGCCGGAAGACTCGCCGGTTCCGATCCTGGCCGGGGAGGCCCTTTCCTACATCGGGGAGCCGGTGGCGATCCTCCTGGGGCCCGACCGGATAAAGCTTGCCGAGTATGTCCCGAGGATCAGGGTTTGGGCGGAAGAGGAAAGGCCGTTCTTCTCCAGCCGGAATATTCCGCCGGAAATGATCCTGGGGGAACGGCGTTTCTCCCCGGAAAGCATGGAAGATACCTTCGCCGGGGCGAAAAGCATTGTCAGCGGGATCTACCGGACCGGCATCCAGGAACACTGGTACGCCGAACCGGTAGGCGCGGCGGTGGAGTATTCGGGGGGGAAAAACAAACAAAAGGACGGGCCTCTTTTCACCATCCATACCGCCACCCAGTGGCCCTTTCACGTCAGGCGCTCCGCCGCCCTGGCGCTGGGGATCAGGGAAGACCAAATCGTGGTGGAATGTACCCATATCGCCCTTTCCCTGGACGGGAAGATCTGGTTCCCCTCCCTTGTGGCCTGCCACGCCGCCCTGGGGGCCTTTATCACCCGGAAGCCGGTTAAGATCCTCTACACCAGGGAGGAGGACTTTCGCTATTCCCCCAAGCGCGGCGAGTCGGAAATAGAAATCCGCAGCGCCCTGGGGGAGGGGGGGAAGATCCTGGGGACTGAAATCGGCATGGCCGTCAACATGGGCGCCCAGGGGATCTTTACCGGGGAGATCCTCGATCAGGCTTCCCTCGGCGCCATGGGAAGCTCCCGGCTTTCCCGGGTAAAGCTGCACTCCCGGGCCGTAAGAACCAACATCCCCCCCCAGGGTTCTTTCGCGGGATTCGGTTCGGCCCAGGGCTTCTTCGCCATGGAACTGCACGTTTCCCGCGTCGCCGATACCCTCCGGCAGGATCCGGCGGAATGGCGGAAAAACCACCATCCCGGCAGCGCCGGTTTTCTCCCATCCGGCGTCCCCCTCAGGGAAAAGCCGCTCCTGAACGAACTTATCGATGCCGCCGCCGGCATGAGCGGCTACTTCCGGAAATGGGCTTCCTACGAGCTGCTCCGCCAGAACCGGCGATCCCGCAAACTGCAGGAGAAAAACGAATCCCTCAGGGGCATCGGAATCGCCACGGCCTGGCAGGGAAGCGGGCTCCTTTACCCCGGCGGGGACAAGGGGGCTTACGGCGTGGAACTGACCCTGGAAAAGGACGGCTCCCTGGAGATCCGGGCCAGCGTGGTCAGTTCCGGCGGCGATCTTGACCGGGTCTGGGGGAACATCGCGTCGGAGATCCTGGCGATTGAGCGGGAAAAGGTGAAGGTTCTGGTTCAAAACACCGCCGGGGCCGCCGACTCGGGCCCCGGAACCCTGTCCCGAAACATCACAACCCTTACCAGGCTGGTGGAACACTGCTGTCTTGCCATCCGTAAACAGCGTTTCCGGAACCCCCTGCCCATCACGGTACGCCGCCAGGCCCGTCCGGTCAAAGCCAAAGCCTCCGGGGACGGGTATATCGACAGCCTTTCGGGAAAGGGCCTTAACCTGGCAAGCCTGAGCCGGCTGGGCTGGGGCGCCGCGGTGGTGGAAGTGGAAATATACCCCGCTTCCTTCACCCCGGTAGTCAGGGGTGTCTGGCTGGGCATTGACGGGGGCAAGATACTTTCCGAATCCGGGGCCCGGGCCGGCCTGAAAACCGCCGCGATCCAGGCCCTGGGCTGGGCTTCCCGGGAACGGCTTACTTACCAGGAGGGGGCGGTTTCCAAGGAGGGGATAGACGGCTACGATATTCCCAATCCCGCGGAAATTCCCCCCATCGGTATTGAGTTTCTCTGGAACGACGGGGTTAATCCCAAGGGCATCGGCGATCTCCCCTTCGGCTGCGTCCCCGCGGCCTACGTTCAGGCGGTTTCCCAGGCCATGGATCACCAGTTCGGAAAAATCCCCCTCCTGCCGGAAGATATATGGGAAGTGGGCAAGCTGCGCAAAGAGGAGAAGCCGGTATGACTATAGACTTTATCCTGAACGGCGAAGACGTGGTTGTCCAGACCGGGGCGGATATCCGGCTCCTGGATATTCTGCGGGACACTTTCAAGCTTGGGGGAACCAGGATCGGCTGCCTTACCGGCTGCTGCGGGGCTTGCACGGTAATTTTTAACGGAAATATCGCCCCCTCCTGCCTTATCCCCGCCTTCCGGGTCCGGGGCGGCGAGATCATCACCATCGAGGCCTTCTCCCAAACCGACGAATACCAGGACATCGTTGAAGGCTTCTCCCGGACCGGCCATAAAACCTGCGGGTTCTGTACTACCGGAAAGATACTGGCCCTGGAGTCCCTCCTGGAGCGGAATCCCCGGCCCGGCAGGGAGGACATTCTTCCCGCTTTCAACGGGGTCAAATGCCGCTGCACCGATCCGGACAGCCTGGTAGAGGCGGCCCTGGCGGTGTCGGAAATACGCCGGCGGAGGATCTATGGTCGATCAACCTAACCAGGTCTTCTTCCCCGTCTCTTTTCCGGAGCTTTTTACCGTCTGGACCCGTTTTCCCGACGCGGTTCCCTTCGCCGGGGGTACCGAAATCATCCGGAATCAGGGGACGGCGCACCTGGTTCTGCCCCAGACCATCCTTTCCCTGGATAAAATTGAAGAGCTGGGACGCATCACCCGAACCGAACGGTACCTGGAAATCGGCGCCATGGTAAAACTCAACGATATCGCCGGGATGGGCAAAATCGTCCCGGAGGCCCTTACCCGCTGCATCGAAGGCATCGCGGGCCCCGGACTGCGGAATCTGGCCACCATCGGCGGCAATCTCTGTGTCAAAAGCCGCCGCCTGGACATTTCCGCCCCTCTTGCCGCCCTGGACGCCGTCTACGAACTGCGGAATGCCCAGACCCTCAGGTGGATCTCGGCCTCCCGGTTTTCCTCCCTTCCGGGCCTTCCGGCAATCGGCTCCCAGGAACTCCTCACCCGGATTCGCATCCCCCTTGAACAGTGGAGCTATACGGCCTACCGGAAATTCGGCAGCCGTAACGCGGGAAAACAGGGCGGGGTTATGGTGTTTATTTTAAAAAACCAGAAGACCACCCTTACGGATCTCCGTCTTGTCTTTGCCGGGGAAGGGATCCTGCGGGATAAAAACGCCGAAGCCCTTCTTATCGGAAAGCATCTCCCCCTCAGCCGCCGGGACGCCGCGGATTTTGCGGAACAATGGCGCGTCTATCTTTCCGCCCTGGACAAGTCGGGGCCGCTGATCCACTCGGAGATCCTGAATTTCATCAGATCCTTCATGTCAAACCTCTCGGACTAATGGCGCCTCCCGCCCCGTGAGGCGCCGCCGTTCCGCCCGGGAATCAATGTTGATATTTCGTCCCGGACATGCTATGCTTAACCGGCATACGAGCTAAAAGCCGGTGTCATAGAGCGTGTTTCGGCCGTATATGCCTTCCGGATGCGCGCCCCGTTTCCGCGGCGGCGATGAATCAGCGCCCTGTCCGTGGCGTAGCGATCCCCTCCGGAGGCGGCGCCCTTCGGAGTTTTCCCCGCGCCCGTTTTTCCCCGCCCCGGAAGGCGGGGAGTTTTTAATTTGATTAACACCGATTACACTTTTAATTTTTCAGGTCTTTTGTCCAGGGTACGGATCGGGTGGGAACTTCCGGGACTGGGGGATATTATCAGGGACATCAGCCGGCAGGCGGAGGGCCAAGAGGATGCCCGGCCGGTTTCCCGCTGCCTCCTGGTCTGTGACAAAAACACCCTCCCTATAGCCCGGGCCGTGGCTCGGGGCGGAACCGGCGACGCCGGCGGGGAGACCCCCGGGGCCGGCGGCCAGGGTACGCCGATCTGCGTACTTTCCCCGGGGGAAGAGCGGAAAAACTGGGCTTCGGCGGAACAGATCCTCCGTTCCGCCCGGGAAGCCGGCCTGGGACGGGACGGCCTCTTTGTCGCCGTCGGCGGCGGGGTGGTAAGCGATCTGGCCGGATTCGCCGCGTCGGTGTATATGCGGGGAACCCGGCTCTCTATCGTGTCCACCAGCCTCCTGGGTATGGTAGACGCCGCCCTGGGCGGCAAGACGGGGTTCGATCTTTTCGGGATTAAAAACCTGGCCGGGACATTCTTCCCGGCCCGATGCGTATACCTTCCCCTCAACAGTCTCAGGACCCTTCCCCCGGCGGAATGGAAGTCCGGTATGGCGGAACTCCTCAAAACCGCCGTATTGGATGGAGAGGCGTTTTTCGCCCTCGCCGCTTCCCTCAACCAGGATCTTCCCCCCGACAGTTTTTCCGCCTCTTTTCCGGAAGCTTTTATCCGGCGTCTCCTCGAAGGCGGCGCGGAAACGTTTACGGACTGTCTCTCCCGCGCCATCGCCTACAAGGGCCGGGTCGTCGAGTCCGATCCCAGGGAGAGCGGAACGCGGGCCCTCTTGAACCTGGGGCATACCTTCGCCCACGCCCTTGAATCCGCCGCCGGGCTTGGCCGTCTCTCCCACGGGGAAGCGGTCGCCTGGGGTATAATCCGGGCCTGCGAACTGGGGGTCGCCCTTGGCCTTACCCCCCTCTCCCGGGCGGAAGCCATAAGCCGGCTCTTTTCTTCCTACGGCTACGAAACCGCCGCCCCCCACCCCCTTATGGGCGATGTTGATCTGTTTTTGAAGGCTCTTGGGGGGGATAAAAAGAGAAAGGGGGGCGGCCTGGTGTTTATCGTTCCCGCCGCGGCGGGAGCCCTGGAAACCAAAGCGGAGGTTCCGCCGGAAACTTCGCTGCTCAGGGATATCGTAACGGGAAAGCTCCGGCGGCCCGCCTCTCCCGCCGGCTTACAACAGTGAGCTGAGCTTGTCCAAAACCCGGTTGGTGCGGAAACCGCGGAAACCGCGGAAACTTTGTTTCCGATGTTTCCGATGTTTCCGGTGGACAAGCTCTTGGAAAAACCGGTCAAATCGGACTAAGGTCCGGCCCGGTTTTTCCCCTAAATTCAAGGTAGCTGTTCCAAAAGCTGAAGTTTTGGAACAGCCTCAGGTAAATCATTTGCGTGGAACCAGGCGCCGGGGCCTCATTGCCCTGGTTTTCTTTTGCCTCGCCCTCAGGCCCGGCTTAGTTCCGGCCCAGCAGCGGGAAACCGAGGCCGATACAAATTCCCCTCCCGAATCCGCGGCTTCCCCACCGGCCCCCGCCGGGGGGGAGACCAATTCCCCCTTGACGGATCGGACCGTTTACGTTATCCGCACTATCGACTTCAACATTACCGGCCGTTCCCGTCCCTTTGCCCTGATGTACAACGGAAAACTCAAAAAGGGAGAGGAGATTACCGGCAAGGCGAATCTTGAACTGTACATCCACGACCGCACCCAGCGCCTGGTAAACCAGCGGGTACTCAAGGACGACGCGCGGATTGACTATACAATCGGGGAAGCCGGGGAAGACGGAAAAGTACCGGTGGATCTCCTGGTTACCGTCAACGATACCTGGAATCTCATCGTATTCCCCAAGCCCCTCTGGGACCCCAACACCGGCCTGGATATTACCATGAAAGCCCGGGACTACAATTTTTTTGGCACCATGAACCCCCTGCGCGTAGACCTCGGCTACTCCCTTAACCAGGACCAGGAAAGCAACTTTAACTTTCTGATTGATACGGACATCCCCTTTCAGGCCATGGGTTTCAACTGGAACATAAATTTCGACAACGAGCTAAACTACACCTGGCAGGAGGCTCTGGGCTACAAAAATACTACCGGGGTCTCCATGGAACTGCCCTTTAAAGCCACCATCTTTATATTTGACGTGTCTCATTATATCACCTGGTACCCCAAGACCGCCCGGCGTTACCGCGACGTGTACGGCGATTTTTTTGAGGGCCTCGTTAATTCCGCGGAATTCTCGACCTCCTGGAAAATACCCACCGGCATCAAGGTGTTTGACTACGGCGAAGTCACCTATCAACCCAAAATATCCGAGGAGATTGCCTATAATCCCGGCAGCCATAATCCGCGTTACTTCGATGACCTTATCAGGGGGCCCACGACCAGCCTGAGCCAGAGCCTCGGCTTTGACCGGGTAGACTGGATCGGAAACTACCGCAAGGGGATGGACGTTTACTTTAACACCAACAGTTACTTCAACCACAACCGGGAGTACTGGAATAACCGGTATTCGGTAGACGCCCGGGGGTATTTTATCCTTACCGATTTCCTGGGCATGTCGTCCAGGCTCCTCTGGCGTCAGTGGTTTTACAATATCCCCGAAAAATACGTTGAAGACGCGGGCGATGTGCTGCGGGGGATCCTCAACGAGGATATTTGGGCCGACCGGATGCTCTCGTTGAATCTTGAGTTTCCCTTCAAAATTTTCACCGCCCGGCCCTCCGATTGGTTCAACAAGCCGAAAATGCGGATCTTTAATTTTGACATGTACCTTTCCCCCATGCTTGATATCGCCTTCGTCCACCTTTCGGGCGGCCTGAACGATCAGCCGGCCCTCAAGATGTACTATACCGGCGGCGCGGAGGTACTGGTTTTTCCCGAATTCATGCGCAGCCTTTATCTCAGAGTCAGCGCCGGCATCGATCTTGAAGCCTGGTTTAAAAACGGCAAACTGACCAGCTCGGAAGCGTTTATCGGCATCGGGCATTTCTTTGGGGAATAAAATAACGCGGTTGTTTTTAATTATAGTAATACTATTGTTGGCCCCGGTTGTCCCGCCGGTTCCTCTGGAAGCCCAGGAGGCGCTCAAGTCCGCCGGGGAAGAATACTACGATTTCCTTTCCCTGCTGGATCTGTCCGAACGGCCCGCCCTCAACTACCGTACCCTTTCGGACTCGGAGTGGACCGTTTCGCCCGGCGCCCGGCACCCCTGGAGCGGACTCAACCTGGGGCGTACCCACAACTGGTCGGATCGCGTCGCCCTGCGCGTCTATGGCCCGGAACTGTTTGTCTCTGTCAATACGGGCGCTCCCTACGGGTATTATGACGGCGCTCTCTGGCAGGGCAGGGGCCTCAATTCAAGCCTCTCCGCTGGCCTCAGGCTTGAAGTATATGGCTTTGAGTTGACATTCAAACCCCAGCTAAGCTTTTCCCAAAATCTCGAATTCGACATAATGCCTTCGGCCTATCCCAGCGAATACGGCTACTTTTGGGGTTATGGGATTGACGCCCCCCAGCGCTTTGGCAAGGATCCTTTCCTGGTATACGATTGGGGGGATTCCGAGCTTAGATATACCTGGAAGACCCTTACCCTCGGTTTCGGAACCCAGAGCGTCTGGCTCGGCCCGGCTAAAATCAACCCCATCCTCCATTCCAACAATGCCCCCTCCTACCCGAAATTCGATATCGGCCTCCGCAGGCAGCCGGTTACCATACCCTGGTTGAATTGGTACATCGGCGATTTTGAGGCCCGCCTCTGGATCGGCCGCTTAACCGAGTCGGGTTATTTTGACAACGATACTTCCAACGACAATACCATGTTTCACGGCTTCTCCTTGGCCTATGCCCCCTCGTTCGTTCCCGGCCTTACCCTCTCGGTAAACCGGGTATGCCTGGTACCCTGGGAAAGGGAAAATCTCAAATATATGTTCCCA
>JAITQR010000029.1 GCA_031288815.1 Treponema sp. | reverse complement strand
CGTTTCCCGGAAGAGAAATTCAACGTAAACGATATTCTGGTTACTTCCGGGGGGAATGTCCGGGTACTGACCTCCTCGGATCTGTTCAATATCCGCAGTTCCTACTACGGAAGTTACGTAGCCTCCTCCAAAGCCGAACAGGCTATGACATCGGTCCTGCTCAACGTTACCAGCGATAAAAAATTTCTCGCCGCCCTCATCAAGGGCTATGACGAGGCGGACCTAAGCCCCTTTTTGGAATTGCTCACCCTGAACGCCTGGGACACGGTGGAACTGAACCTTTTGACCGAAGACATCCCCCCGGAGGCCAGCCTGCTGATCCTCGCCCGTCCCTCCCGGGATCTCGGTATGCCGGAACTGCAGAAACTCGACGCCTTTCTGGGGGAGGGGCGGGATCGGACGCTTTTCTGCCTTACCGGGATCGAGCAGCCCAGTCTGCCGAACCTTACCGATTTCCTGGCCGAATGGGGGCTGGCGGCGGAACCGGGCCTGGTCTACGAGACATCCAACGCCCGGATCCTCATGTCCAATCCTTCTGTTGCCCTGGCGGATTTCGCGGAGGAAAAATACGCGGAAAACGCTTCAAAGAAGGGCCTCTACCCGGTTATTCCCCTGACCCGGCCCCTCAAGGTTCTCTGGGAAGCCAAGGGCTGGCGAACCACCACGACCCTGGTTAAATCGTCCGAAACATCCGCCGTCCGGCCTCTGGACGTTTCCCCGGACTGGACGCCCGATACTTCTTCCGGCGGCGCCCCTCTCCTGGCCCTGAGCGATTTTTACCGCAGCAACTCCTCCCAGGGCGAGGCCCTTTCCGGCCACGTGCTGCTCTGCGGCTCCACCTTTGCCCTGGACTCCTCCATGCTGCAAAACCTCAACCTTGCCAATTCGGCCTACTTCCTGGATCTTCTGGGGCAGCTCGCCAAGCGGGACGATCAGATATACGTCCAGGACAAGACCCTGGGTTTCACCGAGTTACAGGTTACCGGGGAGCAGGTGGTGATCTTCACCCTGATCTTCGCGGTATTGCTGCCCCTGGCGGTACTCATAGCCGGCATCGTGGTCTGGGTCCGCCGCCGCCATAAGTAAGGAGTACCGGCATGACAAAAAAACTGATCTTTATGGGGGTTATGGCCCTTCTTCTCGCCTCTCTGGGCGTAGTCTTTGTGCTGCTTAACCGGGAAGAGCCGAAAACTTCTTCCTCCTCCTCCTCTCTGCCCCCCGCCGAATACGTGGCCGATCTTTCCGGGGAGGAGTACGGCGGCGTCGCTTCGGTGACGGTGAAGAACGCCGGGGGGGAATTTACCGTTAGCGCCGGAGACCCCCCGGTGCTGGAGGCCTACAACGAGTACGTTACCAACAACTATCCCCTCTCCCGGACCATCAGTGTGTCCCAGGCCCTCTACTCCCGGGAGACGGTGGCGGATAATCCCGAAGACCTTGCCCTTTTCGGCCTTGACGCGCCCCGGGCGGAGGTGAGGATTCGGCCGGTCAAGGGCGGGGAATTGATCCTCCACGTGGGAAGCGATGCCCCCGACGGGTACAGCGTGTACGTCCGCAAGGAGGGAAGCCCCTCCGTGTATCTGGCCAATTCGTCGGATACGGAGAACTACCTTAAAAAGGCGGTGGACTTCTTCGATTTGGAGATAAGCCCCGCCGGGGAGCAGGAGGGGGCAATGCCCGATTTTGAGCGGATCGTCCTGGGCGGCGCTGTCCGGAACGGGCAGGAAACGGCGGTGTATAAAAGCGAAGAGGAAGAGACGGATACCAAGCGGGTAATCGCCAATCCCCTGCGGATCTCCGCCGGTTCCCTGGACGGGGGACTCAACATGGACAAGGGCTGGAACGCCCTGAGCCCTCTTTTTGGCCTTAGCGCCGACCGGGTAGCGGCCGTGGCGGGGGAAGGGGATCTGGCGCGGTACGGCCTGGACAAGCCCTACTCCACCGCCGCGGTAAGCGGAACCCTGGGGCAGGGCCTGGGCGGTTTCAGCCTCCGGGTCTCCAAACCCGACGCCTCGGGCAACGTTTATATCCGGCGGGAGGGAAGCGATCTGGTATACGAAGCCGCCGCGTCCAAACTTCCCTGGCTCGAGCTTGGCTGGTTCGACCTGATGAACCACATGATCATCCTTCCCTTTATCGACTCGGTGGCCAAAGTGGAGGTAATTACCCCGCGGCGGACCGTAACCTTTGCCCTTTCCGGCGAGGAGGACGATCTAAAGGTAAGCGCCGACGGCAAAGAAATAGAGACCTCCCATTTCCGCACCTACTACCAGACCCTGCTCTACGCCTCCTACGACGAGTACACCACCGAAACCCTCCCCCCCGGCGCGGCCCCGTTCCTGGAGATCCGCTACCATTACCGGAGCGGTTCCCCCGCCGACACGGTCTCCTTCTACGCCACCGGTTCCCGGCGGGTACTGGTGAGCTTTAACGGGGCCAAGCCTTTCTACACCCTTTCCGTCTACACCGATCGGGTTCTGGCGGATCTTGACTCGCTCCTGGCGGGCAACAAGGTTATGCCGTATATTTAGTGTCTGTCCACAAAGCCGGTTGCTGTGTGGATAGACCGCGCGGAATCGACAGCCCCGCCTTTCAGGGCGGGGCTTACTTTTACTGCGGGTTCCTTCCCCGCCCTCACCGGCAGTTTTTCGCGCTTGGCGGATGGAATGCCAGACGACAGTGGGCAAAACGGTAAAAATCTTTCAAAAAACTGTTGACAAATAAAAAAACCCAGCGTTGTCCAACGTTCCGGCTGTATGCGACGGTTTTTGCAGGGCTGCAAAGCTGTGGGCGGAGTGTGGCGTGGGAATGAAGCGCAACGACTGACCTAGCCACACGGAGCCCCGAAGCGCATACAGACCTGCCGGGTGAATAGTTTATATACGCTTATCTGCGTTTAGATACAATGATATTATATAGAAAAGATTTAGTCAAGTTTATATATGTTTATATGCGTAAATTGACCTTT
>JAITQR010000017.1 GCA_031288815.1 Treponema sp. | reverse complement strand
CGGGCCGCCACCGTATTACTGGATGTCCTGGCCGAATCCCTGCGGCTGCTCCACCCCTTCCTTCCCTTTGTTACCGAGGAGATCTACGGCAAGCTGCCCAATGTGCAGGGCGCCGGAGAGGAACTCCTCATCACCGCGCCTTACCCGGAATACGACGAAAAACGGGCCGATCCGGCGGTGGAGGGGGCCTTCGCCTTCCTCCAGGAGCTGGTTCGCGCGGTGCGCACCCTACGCAGTGAGTGTACCATCCCGCCGGACAGGAAACTCCGCGTCCTGGTAAGGCCCGCGGCGGATCGGGCGGAAACCCTGGCGGCCAATACGGAACTGGTAAAGCTATTGGCCGGTATCGGCGAGCTTGAGACCCAGGCCGCCGGTGGGGGGGCTGTTCCGGGAACCGGGCGGGCCGGCGGCAACGATCGTGTTGACGGCATCCGTCCCCCGGGTTCCATCGCCCTGGTAGGCGCCGGTTTTGAGGCTTTCGTGTTCGTGGCCGACGCGGCGGATCTTTCAGCCCTGAGACAGAAATTTACCCGGGAGATTCAGCGGGATCGCGGGTTTATACAAAGCCTTGAGGCCAAGCTTGGCAACGGGAAATTCTTGCAAAACGCCCCTCCGGAACTTGTGGAAGGGGAAAGGCAAAAACTCGACGAGGCCCGGAAGCGAACCGGGAAACTTGAGTCCTACATTAGGGACCTCTGTTAAGGAGGGTACATGACTACCGAGGAGATGCTGCGGCTTAAAGGGACGCACCTTGCGCCTTATATCCAACTTGCCACCGCTCTAATCGGAAAAGTCAGGGAGGGGGGCGGCAATATGTTCCGTCACCAACTGGACACCATGGCGACCCTGATAGACTACGGCTACATCGATCCGGTGCTTCTTAAGGCGTCGGTGGTTCACGATGTACTTGAAGATATTCCCGACTTCAACCACAACCTGCTCCTCTCCATCGACTACGAAAGCCATAAAGTCTACGATCTGGTGCTGGAGGTAACCCGTTTCCCGGGGGAGACTAAGGCCGAATTCCTCACCCGAATCATAGAAACCGGTTCCCGAAACGCCAAGGTTCTCAAGGTAGCAGACCGGATATCCAATATGATATCCCTCGGTTTTGTGATAAACACCGAATTTATCGGCCGTTACACCGAGGAAACGGTCAAATATATCCTGCCCATAGCGGAAAACGTGGATCTTGCCATGTACGCCGAACTAAAGTCCCTGGTGGAATCCCGCCGGAAGTATATCCAGGCCCTGACATAGATCGACCAAAGAAGGCCCTGATACGGCAATTTTCCGCGTATCCGTAATACGGGATTAAGAAACAAATAATTCAAGGTAGCTGTCCCAAAAACTGAAGTTTTGGAACAGCCTCAATTTCTTAAGGGGCGGCTTCCTGTTCGATTTCAGTACCGGATCGGCCGGTTTAGCCGCTGCACACCGCGTCCATCCGTTTATCCCAAGGATCCGCGGGAAGGAGGGGTACCAACTGGCACTCCATGCAGAGGCCGAAGGCGGTATAGGGGAGGGCCGCCGCCGATCCTTCCAGAAGGGCCGAGGTTTTTCCCGCGTCCAGGGCGGCCAGGAAACGGTCGTAGTAGCCTCCTCCCCGGCCAAGCCGCCGGCCCTGCGGGTCAAAGGCCAAACCGGGCGTCAGGATCAGGGCGGGGAAGTCCCCTTTTCCCAACCGGGTTTCCGGCGCGGGGAGGGGTTCCCGGATGCCGTAAGCGCCCTTCCGCAAGGCCCCGCCCTTCGTCCCGGAGGGGAAAATCCGGTGAAACACCAGATCTCCCCTGGGCCGGGCCGGCGCGCCTTCTTCGTCCCGCAATCCGTCGATTCGCGGCGCGAAGACCTTTTTCCCGGCGGTAAAAGACGCTTCCAGGATGAGTTGGGTATCGATTTCATCTTTCAGGGAAAGGAAAAGGAGCAGGCTGCCGTAGCGCCGCCAGACCGGGTGTTGAAGAAGCCGGCCGACGGCCCTTTCGCCCGCCAGGGAAAAACTGTCCGGCGGGAGGGCGGCAAGGCGGGCCTTCATATCGCCCCTGAGAACCCCTTTAGGATCCGGCGGGCCCATAATTTCTAGATGCGCCGGGTACCGCCCGCTTTAAGCCCCGCTTCGTAGAGTCTGCCGCAGGCGATGAACATGGGAAGCTTCGTGCCCCCCAGGATAATGCCCGCATCTTTAGCCATATCGATCATATCCAGGCTGGGGTTTTTGCCCCGCACAAAGATAATACAGTGGATGTCGAGCAGTTCCGCGGTGCGAATAACCTGGGAATTCACCAGCCCCGTCAGAAGGAGAACCCGGTCTTTGACAAAAGCCATTACATCGCTCATTAAATCCGCCCCGCAGGCGGAGGCTATTTCCATTTCAGCCTTGTCTTCGCCCGAAAAAAAATGCCCTTCCAATATTTTTACAGCATCCGCTACGGTCATATATCCCCCCGTTCGTCTATAAAAATAATATAAGATCGACAGGAAAATCGCAAGGACTCGCGTTACATGATCACGCTGCCGAAGGGAGGCGCCCGTTCCAGCGTTTCCGCCAGACGGCGGTGTTCCGGCAGAAGAAGGCCGGGATCGGTTTCGAGGATAGCGAAAGCCTCGGCGCGGGCCCGGGCAAGGATTTCCGCGTCCCGTACCGGGTCGGCCAATCCCAGGGAAAGGTAGCCGGACTGTTCAAGCCCGGCGATTTGTCCGGGCCCCCTGAGCTTTAGATCCTCCTCGGCTATGACAAAACCATCCTGGTGCTCCAGCATCACCATGAGCCGCGTTTTACCGTCTTCGGTGAGTTTGTCGGAGTAAACCAGAAAACAGTAGGACTGATCCTTCCCCCGGCCGACCCGGCCCCGGAGCTGGTGCAGGGCGGAAAGGCCGAACCGTTCGGCGTGTTCAATCACCATGCAGGTAGCGTTGGGAACATCCACTCCCACCTCCACTACGCTGGTGGCCACGAGGATGCGGGTGTCCCCCCGGCGGAAACCGTCCATGATCCGCTGCTTTTCTTCCTCGTCGATCCGCGAGTGGACCAGGGCGCTGGGAAATTCGGGGAAGACTTCCCGGGCAAGACGGTTGGCCATGGATTCCGCGTCTTTTAAATCCGCCCAAAGGCTGCCTTGCTGCCGGCTCTCCGGTTCCGCCGCCTCGATAAGGGGGTAGACAAAGTAGGCCTGCCGTCCCGCGACAAGTTCTTTCCTCACAAAGTCGTACACTTTCCCCTCGTTGGATTCCCTGGCAAGGTGTGTCTTGACGGGCTTCCGGCCCGGCGGCAGATCCCTGATAGTGGAGATGTCCAAATCGCCGAAGATCGTCAGGGCCAGACTGCGCGGGATGGGCGTGGCGCTCATCATCAGGAGATCCGGCGTGTTTCCTTTAGCCATGATAAGGCCGCGCTGGGTTACCCCAAAGCGGTGTTGTTCGTCCACTACCACCAGCCGGAGGTTCCGGTAGATTACGTCTTCGGAAAACAGGGCGTGGGTTCCCAGTACCAGGTCGATTTCCCCGGCGGCCAGGTTTTTAAGCAGTTCCCTGCGGCCCGCGGCTTTGATGTTTCCGGTAAGGAAGGAAAGCCGCAGGCCCAGGGGTTCCAGAATCCGGGCGGCGTTTTCCGCGTGCTGCCGGGCCAGCAGTTCCGTGGGGGCCATAATCGCCGCCTGGCCCCCCGAATCCACCGCCCGCAGGGCCGCCAGGAAAGATACCAGGGTCTTGCCGGATCCCACATCCCCCTGGAGAAGCCGCGCCATAGGCCAGGGGCTGTCCATGTCACGGTTGATATCCCCGGCCGCCTCCTTTTGGCCGGGGGTAAGCTCAAAGGGAAGCCGTTCCAAGAGACGTTGTTGCAGCGCGCTTAAACGGCAAGGCTTGGCCGGCCAAGAGTGTGCGGGGGACGGAGGTTCCGCCAGCGGCTGCTCCCGGCTAACCGCGCGTTTCCGCTCCAGAGCCCTCCTCCCGATGATCAGTTCCAGGTAGAAAAGCTCCCCCCAGATAAGGGTCTTCCGGGCCTTGTCCAGTTCCGCCATGGCGGCGGGGAAGTGGATGCCCCGGATCGCCTGGGCCTTAGGCAGAAGTCCCTCCCTTTCGATGAGGGCCTCGGGCAGTTCCTCGTCGATGGAAGAGGCGGTGTCCAGGGCCCGTTTGATAAGACGGCGGAGCATACCCTGGCTGAGTCCCGCGGAGAGCGGGTATACCGGCAGGATGCCGCCCATCCCCGCTCCGCCGGGCTCCGGAGCGGCGGCGTTCCCGTCAACAGAGTCGGCGGGGGAAACCTCAAAGGCGGAAGATTGGATCTCTCCATACTTGTAGTGGAAGCGGCCCCAGAGCCGGTAGTGTCCGCCTACCCTCAATTGTTTTTCCAGAAAATTCCGGTTCCAGCAGATCAGAACAGCCCTGGCGCTTTCATCCGCCACATGAACCTTGAGGGTCCGCATCCTTCCGAATCCGATCCATTCGTGGGACAGAACCCTGACGGTGGTACATACCTGGGGGTATCTGGCAAACTGGGCCAGAGGGACAAGATGACTCCGATCTTCGTAGTCCCTGGGGTAATGGCAGAGCAGGTCCGCCAGGGTATTGATCCCCGCCTTTGCCAGAGCCCCAACCGTGGCGGAACCGGCCCCCCGGATGCTGCTTACCGGCTCCCCGAGCTCCCGTAGAAACATGCTTGGAATGGTATATCAAAAGGGCCCGCCACGGTAGGGGCAGGGTTTCCGTGGAACGGGGAAAAGGGAACGATCGCCTCCTATACGAACAGTTGGATAACGGACAAGGAATTGCGGGAAGATACGGTTGAGTTGACAGCCGAATGCGCCGAACCCGCCGGAAGACAGAAAAGGAGTACAGCAATATGTTGAAACAGCCTCACCGGAAGCGCAATTTTGGACAGGGAGTAAATCACGGGAGCGAGTTGTTTGATACCCGCCATATAGGAATTGGCGGGCCCTTGCTTGAACCGGGGAAAGAGGGCATACTGTCAATCATGAAACGGTTTTTTTTGGTTTTTTATTTCTCTTTTCTGTTTCTGTTGATTTCCTGCAGTAGCTTTGAAAGACGCGCCGCCACTATAC
>JAITQR010000352.1 GCA_031288815.1 Treponema sp. | reverse complement strand
TTTCCAGTAAACTCTTATGAGAGTTTGTTTCAAAATCGATTTTGAAACCGGCTTATAAAACAAATCACAGCGGAATATGGAGGTTCTATGACAATAGCGGGAATGTTGGGTCAAAGCGGTGTTTTGACCCTGCTTGGCATGGGAATTGTATTCTCATTCTTGATTGTACTGATTATCAGCGTTAGCATTGCGGGCAAAATAATTCATGCCCTGGGCGCGGATAAGGATGCGGGGGCTCTTCCGGCGGCCAGGGCCGGGAATTCCGGCGGCGCCAAAACGGCCGCCGTAACCGCGGTAATTACCGCCGCGGTTAATGAATATAGAAAGCAAAATTCTTAAAAGCCGAGGAAAATATGCCTAAAGTTAAACTAACCGACCTGGTGCTCCGGGATGCCCATCAGTCCCTCTTTGCCACCCGTATGGTCACCGCCGACATGCTTCCCGTCTGCGAAAAACTCGACAAGGTGGGATTTTTCGCCCTGGAAGCCTGGGGCGGGGCCACCTTCGATTCCTGTATCCGCTTCCTCAACGAAGATCCCTGGGATCGGCTCAAAAAGCTCAAGGCCGCCCTTCCCAATACGAAGATCATGATGCTCCTGCGGGGCCAGAACCTCCTGGGCTACCGTCACTATGCCGACGACGTGGTGGCGAAATTCGTGGAATACGCCGCCAAAGACGGGGTGGATATTTTCCGTATCTTCGACGCCGTAAACGATCCCCGGAACTTCCAGGCCGCCACCGCGGCGGCGAAGAAGACCGGCAAGCACATCCAGGCGGCCATTTCCTACGCCGTTACCCCCTTCCACACCATCGAAAAATACGCGGAACTTGCCAAACAGTACGCCGGCATAGGGGCCGATTCCATAGCCATCAAGGATATGTCCGGGCTCCTCAAGCCCTACGTGGCCTATGATCTCGTCAAGGCAATCAAAAAGGTGACGGATCTCCCCATCGAGATCCACTCCCACGCCACCACCGGGATGAGCGTCGGGACCCTGATCAAGGCCGCCGAAGCGGGGGCCGAAATTCTGGACACCGTCATATCCTCCCTTGCCATGGGCACGAGCCACAGCCCCACCGAAACCATAGTGGAAATCTTCAAGGATACCGAATACGACACCGGCCTCGATACCGGCCTGCTTTTGGAAATCGCCGCTTACTTCCGGGAGGTGCGGAAGAACTACAAGAAGTTCGAGTCTTCCTTCCTGGGGGCCGACACCCGTATCCTGGTGAGCCAGGTTCCCGGCGGTATGCTCTCCAACCTGGAAAGCCAGCTTAAAGAGCAGGGCGCTTCGGACAAGATCGACGCGGTGCTCAAAGAAATCGCCGTGGTTCAGAAGGATTCAGGTTATCCGCCCCTGGTTACGCCCACGAGCCAGATCGTGGGAACCCAGGCGGTGTTCAACGTGCTTTTTGGCCGTTATAACCGGCTTTCCGGGGAATTCCAGGATCTCATGGCCGGCAAGTACGGCGCCTGTCCGGCTCCCAAGAATCAGGAAGTGGTCAGGAAGGCCCTGGAAGGCCTCAAAATGGAAAAGGAGATCACCCACCGGCCGGCGGACGATATTTCTCCTGAATACGATAAACTTGAGGCGGACTGCAAGAAGCTCCTCGGTACGGAAGAGGTCAGCGTTGAGGATGTTCTCACCCTGGCCATGTTCCCCAAGGTCGCCCCGGACTTCTTCAAGAAGCGCTCCCAGGGGCCGGTGGTCTTCACGCCCGAGCCCGACGCCCCCAGGGCCGCCGCGCCGGGGAGCGGGCCGGCGGCCAAATACTCGGTCAATGTGGACGGGGTCAACTACAACGTGGTGGTCGCCCCGGCGGGGACCGTGGCCATTGCCCCCGCGGGCGGCGCTCCGGCGGCCTCCGGCGCCGCGGCGCCGGGCGTGGGCAGCGTGGTTATCCCCGCGCCGGTTGCGGGAACCATACTCCGCTACGCCGTGGGCGAGGGCGCCGCCGTCAACTCCGGTGACACGGTGATCATCATCGAATCCAAGAAGATGGAACTGGAATTCAAGTCCACCGCTGCCGGGAAGATCCACTTCCTGGCAGCCGCCGGAAGCCAGGTCGCGGCCCAGCAGCCGGTGGCCGAAATCGGGGGAGTCCCCGGAGCCGCTCCGGTTCCGGCCGCTCCCTCTGAGGCTCCTGCCCCGGCCGCCTCCGCTCCGACAGGGGGTACGGTTATCCCCGCGCCGGTTGCGGGAACCATACTCCGCTACGCCGTGGACGAGGGCGCCGCCGTCAACTCCGGGGACACGGTGATCATCATCGAGTCCATGAAGATGGAACTGGAAATCAAGGCTACTGTCTCCGGTAAAGTTCACTTCCTGGTTCCCGCCGGAACCCAGGTCGCATCCCAGCAGCCCATAGCGGAAGTCAAATAGGAGGCCCGTCATGTTGGAACTTAAAAAGAATCCCCTCCTGGTTTTCAAGGTTTGCCTTATCGTTGTGATTGGCGCTCTTCTTTTCAATGTCATCAACATCGCCATGGGCCCCCGGGCCCAGGCCCAGGAAAGCCCGGCAGCGGCCCGTAACGCCGGGGGAGAAGAATTAATCCCCGGTACGGTGCTGGTTGCCCCCGCCGCCGGCGTCATGGTCCGTTACGCGGTTGAAGAGGGAAAGCATGTGGTTGCCGGAACGGTGGTGGCCTATATCAGGATTGACAACGTTGAGCAGCCCCTGACAACCAACGCCAAAGGGGTAGTCCGTTTCCATGTGGCTCAGGGAGAGCAGTTTGAAGCCAAGGCAAAACTGGCGGAGTTGGAGATCGAGTCTATTTCCTTTAGCAGTTTCGTGAAAAACATCGCCGTAACCACGGGCCTTTATGCCTTTATCAAAGGTTCCGGCGAAGGGGGAACCCCCAAGATCGCCGCGACTCCCGCCGGGGAGCCCACCAGGATTTTCGGCTGGCAGGAACTCCTCATGGTGGCCGTCGGCTTCCTTATCGTTTACCTCGGGGCGGCAAAGGGTTTTGAACCCCTGCTCCTCATCCCCATAGGCTTTGGAACCATCTTTGCCAATACTCCCCTTGCGGCCATGGGCGACGCTCCCCACGGTTTTCTTCATATTGTATACGAATCCGGGGTCGGAAACGAATTTTTCCCCCTCATCATCTTCATGGGCATAGGAGCCATGACCGACTTCGGCCCCCTGATTGCCAATCCCAAGACGGCCCTTCTGGGAGCCGCGGCCCAATTCGGGGTCTTCGGCACCCTTTTCGGCATCGCCCTGGCCAATAAGCTGCCGGGGGTTCTCTACAACCTCAAGGAAGCCTGCTCGGTGGCCATCATCGGCGGCGCCGACGGCCCTACCACGATCTACATTGCCGCGAAGCTCGCCCCCCATCTTCTGGCGACTGTGGCTGTAGCGGCATATTCCTACATGGCCCTGGTGCCTATCATCCAGCCGCCCATCATGAAGCTCCTGACCACTAAAAAGGAAAGGCTCATCAAGATGAAGCAGCTCAGGCCGGTTTCCAAAATCGAAAAGATCCTGTTCCCCATGGTGGTCTTCACTTTGTCCATCTTCCTCATCCCGTCGGCGGCGCCCCTCATCGGCTGCCTCATGTTCGGGAACTTCATCCGGGAATGCGGCGTGGTGGAACGGCTCAGTAAGACCATGCAGAACGAGCTTATCAACATCGTGTCCATCTTCCTCTCCCTGGGTGTGGGAAGCCAGATGACTCCTGACCGCTTCCTCAATTCCAAGTCCCTTATCATCGTGCTCATGGGCCTTGTGGCTTTTGCCATTGCCACGGCGACGGGGGTTCTGGTTGCCAAGTTTATGAACCTTTTCCTCAAGGAGAAGATCAATCCCCTCATCGGTTCCGCAGGCGTGTCCGCGGTTCCCATGGCCGCCAGGGTATCCAACAAGGTGGGCCTGGAAGACGATCCGGGGAACTTCCTCCTGATGCACGCCATGGGCCCCAACGTCTCCGGGGTGATCGGAACCGCGATTGCGGCAGGGGTCATGATAGCTGTCTACGGCGGCTAGCCCCC
>JAITQR010000306.1 GCA_031288815.1 Treponema sp. | reverse complement strand
ATAATCCGGGTGCTTCGCGAAGAAATCCGCGACTTCTTTTTTTTCGTCCGCTGACAAGGTGTCCAGTTTTTCAATAAATTCAGATTTATTTGTCATATTTACCTTCCCTCCTGATATATAAATCCGCCGGTTTCTGTAAGTATATTCAATATAGCATGGCCGATCTGTCATATAAAGGCATATCAAAAAATATAACAAAAATCAGGCTCCTCTTTCTTCCTGGCAACAACCGAAATGCCCGGATTCTCGCTCTTCTATATGCAGATTTTGCTCTATTTTCAACTTTTTTTACCACATCTTGCGAAGAGCCCGTTTTTGAAATTACTTACAGTATGGAAGGAAGATCGAGCCTTCTCCGGAACATTTCGCCCGGAAATTACTTTACAGGTACTGTGTGTCCGTATTATAATCAACCGGATTTTGGAACCGGGTCAACCGTTTCGCCACTAGAGCGGCTGGGAAACTTTAGCTTCCTAACAACAACCGCTTAGAAACGGCGGAATGCGGAGCATTTCGCGAGACTTGAAGCTAACCGAAGGTTGGCGGACATCCAACCGGGTTGTCGGACAAGTCCATTATGTTTTTGGGGGCCGCCTATGCAGATGCTTAAGTACGTGGGACGAAGGCTGCTCATGATGATCCCAACAGTACTCATCATGTCTTTTATCGTCTTCTTCATTATCCAACTGCCCCCGGGGGATTACGTTTCCGGCTATATCGCCCGGATGAGCGCCCAGGGTGAGATCTTTACCGCCGAAATGATCGCCGAAATGCGGGCTTCCTACGGCCTGGACCGGCCCTGGTACATTCAGTATTTCTACTGGATCAGGGGAATAATCCTCCATTGGGATTTCGGTTATTCCTTTTCCTACTACCGGCCGGTCTGGGACGTTATCATGGACAGGCTGGGCATTACCGTCGCGGTCTCCCTCATCACCATGCTTTTTACCTATCTGGTTTCCCTCCCCATCGGCATCTACAGCGCCAACCACCAGTATTCGGCGGGGGATTATCTTTTTACCGTTATTGGTTTTATCGGCATGGCCATGCCGAACTTTCTGCTGGGGATCATCCTGATGTACCTGATGTACCTCTTTACCGGCACTACCTATGTGGGGCTTTTCAGCCAGGAGATGCTGCAAAACGGGGTTCACTGGTACAACCTGGGGGAGTTCCTCAGAAGGATGATCATGCCTGTCATCGTTATCGGGATGTCCGGAACCTGCGGGGTAATCCGCACGGTTCGGGCGCAGATGCTGGATGAACAGTCCAAACAGTATACCCTGACGGCCCGGGCGAAAGGGGTATCGGAACGGAAGATAACCTACAAGTACTGTCTGCGGGCCGCCCTGAACCCCGTGGTAAGCGGGCTTGCCACCTCCCTTTCCCACATCTTCACCGGCTCCACCATTACCGCCATCGTCATGAATCTGGCGATACAGGGGCCGGTGCTGTACAACGCCCTGATCAACCAGGACATGTATCTTGCCGGAACCATCCTCCTGGTACAGGCTTTTCTGATTGTCCTGGGAACCCTTATCTCGGACATTATTCTGGGCTGGCTGGATCCGAAGATCCGTTCCGAACAGGTGCAGGGAGGTTAAAGAACTATGAAAGCGCGGGAAAAGATAGAGCTTCTGGTAAAGAAACTGAAAGGGGAGCGGAAGCGGGACGGCAACGACGAAGCCTACTACCTTGCCTCCCAGTGGACTCTGATGCGGCGGAAACTCATGCGCCACGGGCTGGCGCGGCTGAGCCTCGCGGTTCTGGGGATACTGTACTTTGTCGCGTTGTTCGGCAATTTTCTCGCCCCCTCCGATCTCGTGGCCTATAACGCCGAAACGAAAGACGCGCCGCCCACAAGGTTACACTTCTTTCACCAGGGGAAATTTGTCGGGCCTTTTGTCTACGGGATAAGCGTGGAACGGAACATGGAAACCTTTATGAGGGAATACCGTGAAAACAGGGACGAACTGTACCGTCTCCGTTTTTTCGTCCCGGGGCCCCGGTATAAACTGTGGGGGCTTTTTTCCGGAGACCGGCATTTTTTCGGGGTTGAGGAAGGGGGGCATCTTTTTATCTTCGGCACCGATTCCATGGGCCGGGATCTTTTCTCCCGGATGATCCTGGGAAGCCAGATATCCCTGACCATACCCTTTGCGGGCACCCTGATCAGTTTTGTGTTGGGGGTTCTTATCGGTTCCCTGTCCGGGTACTTTGGCGGAATTCTTGACCTGTTCATCCAGCGGGTTATTGAGGTGATATCGTCCTTTCCCACCATTCCCCTGTGGATGGCCCTTTCGGCGGCGATTCCCGCGGATATCCCGGTGGTAAGGATGTATCTTTTGGTCACCATCATTATTTCTTTCATATCCTGGACGAGTCTCGCCCGGGTGGTACGGGGCCGTTTCAT
Source organism: Treponema sp. (assembly GCA_031288815.1). The sequence continues at coordinate 9,530 of JAITQR010000306.1, read as the reverse complement.
CTCCCTCAAGAAAGAGGACTTTGTCACCGCGGCAAAACTCTCCGGCCTGGGGACTTTCAGGATAATCCTGCGGCACCTTATTCCCGGTTTTATGAGCTACCTTATCGTAAACCTGACTCTGGCGATCCCCAACATGATTATCGGCGAGACCTCCATGAGTTTTCTGGGTCTGGGCATCCGTTCGCCGGCGACGAGCTGGGGGGTTCTGCTGCAGGAAGCCCAGGATATTTCGAGTATCGCCACATTTCCCTGGCGGCTCATTCCCCTGTTTGCGGTTATCTTTACGGTAATGGCTTTTAACTTTCTGGGGGACGGGCTGCGGGACGCGGCCGACCCGTATAAATAGTGTCTGTCCGTAACGTAGACACCGCATGGACAAGGTTCCTTGGAATGGAGTGGATGTAGCCTTAAAAGGGCATCCGCGCGAAGCGCAAACAGAAACACAACAAGGAGGGAGACGGAGATGGAGAACCCCGGGGAACGAAAGAAAGTGATAGAAGTGAAGAACCTTGCCGTCTCCATACCCATGGACGAAGGTTTGCTGAGGCCGGTACGGGGGATTTCTTTTTCCATCCGCGAAAGGGAGGTTTTGGGCATTGCCGGGGAATCGGGATGCGGGAAGAGCCTTACCGGCAAGGCGATACTGGGTATAAACGACAGGAAGTGCCAGGTGAGCGGAGAGATACTGTTCAGCCGGGAAGGCGGGGAACAGGATCTGCTCAAACTGAGGTACGGGAGCGAGGAGATCAGGAAGATTCGCGGGAAGAGCGCCTCGATGATATTTCAGGAACCCATGGTGGCGTTCCACCCCATGTATACGATTGGCTCGCAGATCAACGAAAGCTGCCTGCTGCACATCACCCGGGACAAGGGGGAGGCGAAGGAAATAAGCATAGGGATGATGAAGCGGGTTGGCATAGCCAACGCGGAAAGACGGTACGATCAGTATCCCCACGAGTTTTCGGGAGGGATGCTGCAGCGGGCTCTTATCGCCATGGCCCTGATCTGCCGGCCCGCGCTGCTGATAGCCGACGAGCCGACCACCGCGCTGGACGTGACCATCCAGGCCCAGATACTGGATCTGATGAAAGAACTGCAGGAGGAGTTCAAGATGGCGATTCTGTTTATTACCCACGACCTGGGTATTATGGCGAAGATGTGCGACAGGCTGGCGGTGATGTATCTGGGGAAGATAGTGGAGGAGGCGCCGGTACGGGAGATCTATAAAAACCCGAGGCATCCCTACACACAGGGCTTGATGGCCTCGGTACACAAAGTGGGGACCCATAGCCAGGAAAAACTTTTTTCGATAGAGGGGACGGTTCCGCTGGCGCTGAACATACCGGAACGCTGCGGTTTTTACGAGCGGTGCAAACAGCGGATTGAGGGAAAGTGCGAGCGCGGGGAACCCGAAGCGGTAGAGACGGGGAAGGGATGCCTGGTCCGGTGTTTTCTGTACGGGGGGAAGCATGGCTGACAGGATACTGGGGGTAAGGCAGCTTACGAAAACATTCGACATAAAAAAACTATCCGTCCGGGCCTTAACGGATGTAAGTTTCGACATTCGCAAGGGGGAGACCATCGGGATTGTGGGGGAATCGGGGTGCGGGAAGACGACCCTGGGGCGGTGTGTCGTGCGGGCCATTGATGCGAGTTCCGGCCAGGTGCTTTACACCGGGGCGGACGGGAAGGAGGTTGATTTTCTCAAGCTGAAGGGGAAGGAACTGAGGGCGGTGAGGAAGGATATCCAGATGATCTTCCAGGATCCCTACTCGTCCCTGGATCCGAGGATGACGGTATTCGACATCATATCGGAACCTTTGGGGGCGAATTTTCGGAAGATGGGGAGGGGGGAAATTGAGGAACGGGTAAAAGACGTGGCGGCCAAGACGGGGCTCAACACCAGCTACCTCAAGCGGTACCCCCATGCCTTTTCGGGCGGGCAGCGGCAGCGGATAGGGATAGCCCGGGCGCTGGTGTTGGAGCCGGACATTATTGTGTGCGACGAGGCGGTATCCGCCCTGGACGTGTCCATACAGGCGCAGATAATAAATCTGCTGAAGGGGCTGCAGCGGGAGATGGATTTGACGTATATATTCATCAGCCATGATCTGTCCGTGGTGGAATACATATCCGATCAGGTGGGGGTAATGTACCTTGGGAAGCTGGTCGAATACGGGGAGACGGAGGAACTGTACTCCCGGCCGCTGCATCCGTATACGGAGGCCCTGCTTTCGGCGGTTCCCGTAGCGGACCCTGACGTGGTGGTCCGGCGGCTGCCGCTGGGAGGGGAGATACCGAATCCGGCAAATCCGCCTTCGGGTTGTTACTTTCATCCCCGCTGCGGGTACTGCAGTGGGGTATGCGGGGAGGAAAGCCCGCCCTTTACCGACGCGGGGAACGGGCACTTTGTCGCCTGCCACCGGTATGGGGAATTGAAGCTCCGGGGGATAGACTATAACGGCAGCCGGTCCGCTTAGGAGCCGCGCCTTACGCCATCGATCTTTACGAAGGCCGGAGAGGATTTTTAGACCGGCCTCGCCATCTCCCGGTTTAGCCGCCTCAAGGACCTCCGGTATCTTGAGGGCGTATGATTTATGGGCGCCTCTATTCGCGGATAATCCCTAAGCCTGGGACGGCTCGACCCCCGGCTCCTGCCGCTTGAGATCCTCGTAGAAATTGGCCTGGGACAGGATCATATAGGGATAGAGCCACAGAAAGCCGATTCCGAAACTCAGGACACAGAGCAGGGCCCACCGCCGGGAGCCAGCCTCCCTTTAACTGATCCCTGGCCGCCGCCCGCAATTCCGAATTTGTTCTCATGCAGTTCTCCTTTCCAAAATTATTTCCGCTATTTCCGCGAAACCGTCGCCGCATTCCCGGGACGCCACAAAGGCGGGAAGGCGCTTGATAAGCTTTTCGTATTTAAGAACGTTCGCCACGGCGCAGGCCAGGGGGAAGCGGGCGAACATGGGCTCGTCGTTGGGAGAGTCCCCGACAAAGACCAGTTCCCGGTCCCCCGCGCCCGGCCGCCAGCCGAAACGGCGGGAGAGAAAGGATTCGGCCATGGAGAGCTTGTCGTACCTGCCCATCCAGACATTGACATGAATGGACGAGACCTTCGCCTGGGCGCCTTCCTCCACCGCCATATCCCGGATACGCTCGGCGGTACTCAGGGGCAGGACGGGATCTTCCTCGGCAAAATCCAGGGCCAGATCGAAGAGCCGGGCGAACTGATCCTTGGCAACCCGAAGCCCGGGAAACTCCCCGAGGGAGCGCTCCTTTACCCGGGCAAGGGCGGGATGATCGTTCCGCACCGCCTCGGGGTGGTACTCCGCCCTGAGCACCGGGAGCCTTCCGCCGCTTTCCCGGGGCTCTTCCCAAAAGACCAGCGCGCCGTTCTCCCCCACTACCCCGTCTACCGGCCATTCCCTGGCGATAAGATCGCACCAGCCCGCGGGCCGGCCGGTAACGGGGATCACCTTCAGCCCCGCCTCCTTAAGCTTCCAGAGGGCGTTATACGCCGGGGCGAGAAGCTTCCCCTCCCGGGTAAGGGTATCGTCAATATCCATCAGGATGTAACGCAGACCAGCGGCCTCTTGGCGGGTCATTTCGGAAACATGCCGCATGGCGGCGGCCGGAGGGACTTGGCTACTCTTCAATTCGATTCTCCCGCCTCTGGTCCGCGACGCTTCCCTGTCCCCGGGGACAAGCGCGGGGCCGCCCTAAGCAACGGCGTTTTTAAGGCGGTTTCAGGACAAACCGTTCCCGGATTTTTCATTTCATGTTAATCTAGCATAAAAGCAGGTGAAAAAAAATCCCCGGTTATCACAATTTTGACACAATGTTACCCTAACATGGGGGTACGGAAGGAAGCGGGAGGCTTTATGAAAACCCAGACCATTCGTATCGGCGGCATGAGCTGTGTAAGCTGCCAGAACCGGATTGAAAAAAAGCTGAAAAACACCACGGGCGTTGAGGACGCGGCGGTGGACTTCAACACCGGGACGGCTTCCGTTACCTATAATCCCTCGACGCTTAGCTTTCATGAAATCCGGGCCGCCATTGAGGAACTGGATTACAAAGTTTTGGATAACGGGAGAACACGGGAAACCGGGGCTCCGGCTCTGGAGATTGCCGGTACCCTGGTAATCATCCTTGCCCTCTACGCGCTGCTGCGGGGTCTGGGAATAAGCACCCTGAGCTCGGCCTTTCCCCTGGCGGAAGCGGGCATGGGCTACGGCATCCTCTTTATCATCGGCCTTGTTACTTCCCTTCACTGTACCGCCATGTGCGGGGGGATTAACCTTTCCCAGTGTATCCCCGCCGCGCCCCTCGCCTCCGCGCCCCGGCAAGGAAAACGCCGGGAAGTCCTGTTTCCCGCCCTTCTTTACAACGCCGGGCGGGTAATCTCCTATACCGCCGTGGGAATTGTCGCGGGGGCTTTGGGTTCGGCCGTTACCGTTTCGGGGCGCTTCCAGGGGATGGTTCAGCTTTTCGCCGGGCTCTTCATGGTGATCATGGGGATCAACATGCTCGGCTTCTTCCCCGCCCTGCGCCGCTTTAACCCGCGCATGCCGAAGATCTTTGCCCGGAAAATTGAAAGCCTTACCGCGGGAACAGCCGGCCCGGCTCCTTCCCCGCTTGCGGAGGCTGAGGGGGCCGGGGATCCCCGGGGCCGGAGAAGGTCCGGCAAGGGTCCCCTTTTTATCGGCCTCCTCAACGGGCTTATGCCCTGCGGCCCCTTACAGGCTATGCAGCTTTACGCCCTGTCCACGGGAAGCCCGGTGGCCGGAGGGGTCTCCATGTTCCTCTTCAGCGCGGGGACAGTTCCCCTGATGTTCGGTATCGGGGCGCTGGGTTCCGTGCTGAGCGCCGCGCCCGGAAGGCCCGCCTTCGCCCGCAGGGTGATGAAGGCCGGGGCGATCCTCGTTACGGTGATGGGCGTAACCATGTTCACTTACGGCTTTAACCTTTCGGGGTTTACCGCTGACTTTGCCGGAAAGCTTGTGGCCGCGGTAAATCCCTTCGCCGCGAAAGGAAGCCTGAGGGGGAAGGCCCCGGCGGCCGTGGAAACCCCTCGCGTTGAAAACGGCGTACAGATTGTCAATTCCACCCTGAGCGGGGGGCGCTATCCGGCGATTACGGTACAGGCGGGCATTCCGGTAAAATGGATAATCGAGGCCCCTCCGGGGAGCATCAACGGCTGCAATAACCGCATGATTATCCGGGAATACAAAATCGAACACCGCTTTAGGCCCGGCGAAAACGTGATCGAGTTTAGTCCCGTAAAAACGGGCAAATTTCCCTATTCCTGCTGGATGGGAATGATCCGCAGTTCCATTACCGTGGTGGAGGAAGGACAAATTCCGGCGGAGACTGACGAGGGCGGCCCCTCTCCGGCGGGGGTGGCGATTCCCACGGACCGCGTCACCCTGGCGGAGATACAGGAGGAAGGCTACCAGACGGTAAAAACAAATCTCCGCGACGACGGTATTGACCCGGCGATCATCGTCGTGCAGAAGGGCCTCCCGGTGTCCTGGCTTATCAACAACGATTCTCTTGATCCGGGAAACGGCAGCCTTCTCTTTCCCGCCTATTATACCCGGATTGATATGGTACGGGGGGACAATGAGATCAATTTTGTAGCCGCCGGGGACTTTGATTTTTCCAGCGCCGACAACGTGTTTTACGGCTATGTAAAAGTGGTGGACAATCTAAACGACGCGGATATTGAAACCATAAAGGCGGAAGTCTCGGCCTATGAAACTTTGATATATCCGGAAGCCTATTTTGAAAGGGCGGACCGGGACACGGATTGCTGCGGCCAAGGAGGAGCTTAAGTGAGGATCAGTGAGAAACATAGAGGTTTTGGCCTACCGGCCTACCGGACTCGCGCTTGCCGTGGCGGTCGCCCCAGCGCTTGCCGCCAGGGCGGCTGGCGGGGTACAAAACCACCGGTCAGGCGATTTTTCAGTGTTTTGCGCGCCAGGCGCGGCAAAGCGCTGGCGGTGTTCATGCTGCTTATGTCCGGCCTTGCCTTTGGCCAAACCGGCCGGCAGAATGTGGTAAAGCCCCCGATTGCCGACAGGGATCTGGTGATTCCGATTTCTGAAATTACCGAAAACGCGATCTTTTATCCGGTTGATATTGAGGGAACCCGGATTGAGGTTTTAGCGGTTAAAGCGCCGGACGGAAGCATACGCACCGCTTTTAATACCTGCCAGGTATGTTACGCTTCCGGCCGGGGTTTTTACAAACAGCAGGGAACGGTACTGGTCTGCCAGAACTGCGGCCACCGCTTCCGCAGGAGCCAGGTTGAGGTACGTTCCGGGGGCTGTAATCCGGTTCCCATCTCCGCCGCCAATAAAACGGTAACGGGTACCACCATTACCATTTCGAGGGAACTGCTGAAAGAGGCCAGGGTCATTTTTTCCCGGTGGCGGCGCGGTTAGTTTCCGCAGGGTATTAAACTCTTCGCTGCGAATAAAAGGAGCGTACAAACATGCAAAGCCAGACATTAAGCATCGGCGGAATGACCTGCGCGGCCTGCGCGGGCCGGATAGAAAAAACCGTGCGGAAGCTGGAAGGGGTCAGCGCCGCCACGGTAAACCTTGCCAGTGAAAAACTCTTTGTGGAGTACAGCGATACCCAGACCCTTTCCGGCATTAAAGAGGCGGTGGTTAAAATCGGGTACCAGGTATTGGAGAAGCCGAAAGGCGCGACGGTAACCATTCCCATCGGCGGGATGACCTGCGCGGCCTGTTCAGCCAGGGTGGAAAAAGCAATCGGCAGGCTGGAAGGGATTGAAAGCGCCGTGGTGAACCTCGCCACGGAAAAGGCCACCGTGGTCTACAACCCCCAGATCCTGCGCTTTTCCGCCATCCGGGAGGCCATAGAAAAGGCGGGATACCAGGCCCTGGACTTTTCAAAAGGCGGGGCGCCGGACGGGGACAAGCTGCGGAAAGAAAGGGAAATAAGAATACTCCGCGCTAAATTTATTGTCGCCGTATCCTTCGCCCTTCCCCTGCTCTATATCGCCATGGTTCCCATGATGGACGCCATGGCGCCTTCGTGGCTTACTCTGCCCTTCCCCGGTTTTCTGGCCCCAATGCATTTCCCCCTCCCCTACGCTCTGGTGGAGCTGGCGTTGGTTATCCCCATCATCATAGCGGGGAACAGGTTTTATACCGTGGGTTTCAAAAACCTCCTCCACCGGAGCCCCAACATGGATTCCCTCATCGCTATCGGCACCACCTCGGCGGTAATCTACAGCCTCTACAACGTGTGGCAGATAGGGCGGGGGAATTCCCACCTGGTGGAGTCCCTCTACTTTGAAACCGCCGGGGTCATTATCGCCCTCATCCTCCTGGGAAAAACCCTGGAAGCCGTATCCAAGGGCCGCACCAGCGAAGCTATCAAAAAACTCATGGGCCTGGCGCCCAAAACGGCGCTTATCGTCGAAAACGGCGTCGAAAAAGAAATTCCCATCGACGAGGTTATCCCCGGCGATATTATCGCGGTCAAGCCCGGCGCGAAGATCCCCGTGGACGGCGTTGTTACCGAGGGGCAGACTACCATAGATGAATCCATGCTTACCGGGGAGAGTATGCCGGTGGACAAGAAGCCCGGCGATCCGGTCTATGGGGCAACCATCAACGCCAACGGGGCTATCCGGTTTAAGGCGGAAAAAGTCGGCAGCGATACCGCGCTGGCTCAAATAATAAAGCTGGTGGAAGACGCCCAGGGTTCCAAGGCCCCCATCGCGCAAATGGCCGACATCGTATCCGGGTACTTTGTTCCCATCGTCTGCGCCATTGCCCTTGCCTCGGGCCTCGCCTGGTTCGCGGCGGCTTCCTCCGGCCTTGCCGCCATTCCCGCCGGCAAATCGGCGCTGGAATTCTCCCTTACCATCTTTATCTCCGTTCTGGTCATCGCCTGCCCCTGCGCCCTGGGCCTTGCCACGCCGACAGCGATCATGGTGGGAACCGGCAAGGGCGCGGAGAACGGCATATTGATCAAGGGAGGCGAGGCGCTGGAAACCGCCCACAAGATCAACACCATCGTTTTTGACAAAACCGGAACTATTACCGAGGGAAAGCCTGAAGTTACCGACGTGATAGTCAGGAAGGGGGGGCCCGCGGCGATCCCGCCGGGAAGCCCCGAGGAAACGCTCCTCCAAATTACCGCCTCCGCCGAAGAGGGCTCGGAGCATCCCCTGGGACAGGCGATTGTCCGGGGCGCGCGGGACCGGGGGCTGGAAATCCTCGACGCCGCCGGTTTCCGGGCCATAACGGGCCGCGGCATCGAGGCGGCCATAAAGGGGCTTAGCGTACTGGCGGGGAACAGAAAACTTATGGAGGAACGGAACATTTCCCTCGCGGAACTTGAGGCCGATTCGGATCGGCTCGCCGGCGAAGGGAAAACCCCCATGTACGTCGCCCTGGACGGAGAGCCGGCGGGAATTGTGGCGGTGGCGGACGTGCTGAAAAAGAGCAGCAGAGAAGCCGTGGAAAGCCTTCACCGGTTGGGGATTGAGGTCGCCATGATCACCGGGGACAACCAAAAAACCGCCGCGGCTATCGCCCGCCAGGTGGGGATTGACCGGGTGCTTTCGGAGGTTTTGCCCCAGGACAAGGCGGCGGAAATAAAAAAATTGCAGAACAGGGAAGCCAAGCGCCGCGGCTGCGTCGCCATGGTAGGCGACGGCATCAACGACGCCCCGGCGCTGGCCCAGGCGGACATCGGCATTGCCATCGGGAGCGGCACGGATGTGGCGATGGAATCGGCGGATATTGTCCTGATGCGCGGCGATCTCATGGATGTCTCCACGGCAATCAACCTGAGTAAACGGACGATCCGTAACATCAAACAGAACCTGTTCTGGGCATTCGGCTACAACAGCCTGGGCATCCCCGTCGCCGCCGGCCTCTTGTACCTTTTCGGGGGCCCCCTCCTCAATCCCATATTCGCCGCCGCCGCCATGAGCATGAGTTCCGTATCGGTGCTGACCAACGCCCTGCGGCTCAAGCGGTTCAAACCGGCGCGGATTTGACGGGGAACAGTTCCGCGGGAATGTGGAAAATGAGAAAGCCTGTTTTCAAGGAACTTTGTCCATGCTGTATCTATGATTATGGACAGACACTATTTCTCTTGGTCCCGATCCTGTCAGCGCGGACGGCCGGAGCTTCGCCAATTTACCGCGGATGATGAAAACGGCAAACCTGTCCGGGCGGGCAAGATACTGAAAGGGTTTACTCTTTCGACGCGATCCGCTTCTTCGCCCATTCGGGGAGCAGGGATTCGGGGCCCCTGAGCAGGGCCGCCGTAAAGGCCGGCGCCAGGGCCCGAAAGGTTTCCTCCAGAAGGGGTATCTCGGCGGGGCCGAAGGGCGAAAGCACCCAGTCCACGATGCCCTCCCCGCTTCCCGGCGGGCCGCCCTGCCCCGGCTGCCTGCTGTCGGGTCTGCCGATGCCTATTCTGAGCCGCCAGAAATCGGCGGTAGAGAGGCAGGCTTTAAGGGATCTGAG
>JAITQR010000300.1 GCA_031288815.1 Treponema sp. | reverse complement strand
CCCCTTCATAAAGTTACGGTAGTGCCCCACGGCCGGGCCCTGGGTATGGCCATGTCCCTCCCGGAGGAGGACAGCTACAGCCGTACCAGGGGCTGGATAGAGGATCGGATCGTGATCTGCTACGGGGGCTGGATAGCGGAAAAAATGTTCTACGGCGAAACCACCACCGGTACCAAGCAGGATATCCAGCAGGCTACCGAGATGGCCCGGCACATGGTCTGCGAGTGGGGCATGGCGGAGGAACTGGGGCCGGTGGCCTACGGTCAGGAGGACGAGCCTATTTTCCTGGGAAAGGAAATCGCCCGCCACAAAGACTACAGCGAGGAAACCGCCCAGCGGATAGACCGGGCGGTCGGGGAGATCCTTGACCGGGCCCGGGATCTGGCCAAAAGCATCCTGGAAAAGCACCGGGCGGAGTTGGAAAAGCTTGCCGGCGCCCTCCTCGCCAGGGAAACCCTGGTGGATGACGAAGTCCGGACCCTCCTGGGCTTTCCGCCCCGGGAGACAAGCCTTTCCCTGGCGGGGGAAAATTCCCCGGAACAGGCGAAGGCCCCTCCTGTCCCGCCGGCTTAAGGCGTAACATGTTTCGCGGATTGTCGCTGCTTTTCACCGCGACGCTGCTCCTCCCCTTATGGGCCGTTGCCCAGCCCGCGCTTCCCCCTTCCGGAACCGGCGTTTCCGCCGCCGCCGGGGAGGCTTACACGGCCCGGGCGGAGGAACTGATAAGCGAAGGACGCTGGGCCGAGGCTCTTGCCGTCCTGGAACGGGGAGGGGATTTTTCCGATGTTTCTTCGGATATCTCCTACCTCCTCGCCAAAGCGCGGTTCCATGAAAATTTACCCCGTCCCGCCGTGCTGGAAGCCCTGGGGCGGGCTTTTCAGGCGGATCGCTGGGTAAAGTACCCCCCGGCGGAAGCCCGCCTCCTTGAGGCCGGGGTCCTTGTGGGGACGCGGAATTTTTCCGGGGCCCTGCGATCCCTCTCCCTGGCTCCTCCCGGCGCCGAGGCGGCCAGGCTCCGGCTTCTGGCTCTTTTGGGCCTGCCGGATCTTCCCGAATTCCGCCGGCTTATGGCCGAGGCCATGAACCGTTACCCCCGGGACCCCCGGCCGGTGGAGATACTGTTTTCCTACGCCCGGGACCGGTTTCCCCGGGAAAACGAGCCTGAACTTATCGAACTTGCCCTGAAGCGGCTGCCCTACCTTCTGGAAGGGGAACCCCGGCTTGGATACCTGGCCGCCCCCTTTGTCCGCGACACCGCCGAGGCCCGGCGTCTGGTGGAAGCTTACCGGGCCGGGGGGAAGCCCGAGGCGGCCTCTGTTCCGGTAAGCCTTAACCTGGGGATTATCGACGAAGCCATGGCGGTGGAGGAACTTTTCGGCCCCCGGGCCGCTTCGTCCGCGGACCGGACTATCGACAGAAAGCTGCTCCTTTCGGTATGGGCCCTGCTCCGTAACCGGGAGGGCCGGGCGCTTTTTAAGCGAAACCTTTTGGCTTTTTCCGGTGTTATTACGGAGGATAGCGATGAGGATGGTTTTCCCGAAGCCCGGACCCGCTACCGGGAGGGGCTGATCCTGGAACACTCCCGGGACGCGGATCAGGATGGGCTTGACGAATTCACCGCCACTTTTAGCCCCGGCGGAACTCCCGCCTGGGCGGAACAGGCGGTGGCGGGGGAGGGCGCCAGGGCCTTTATCCTTTGGGAACGCTACCCCGGGGTTCTGCGGGTGGAGTTTGAGGGGCTAAGCTATATCCCCCGGCCCCATGAATTTCTCTACACCCCCATCCGCTTTTCCGAGCTAACCGGAGGAGGCGGCGACCCGGGGCTCCTTTACCCGGAGGCGGAAACGTCCCGGACGCGGCTTACCCGGCGCAGCCTGGTTTCCTACGCCCTGCGGATAGAACGGCCCAGCGCTGAATTTGAGGGCGCTCTGGAGATCATCGATCTGGATCGCGGCGTTCCCTGGCGGGCCACGGAACTCTCCGGGGGGAGGCCGGTGGGGGTAACCGAATTCGAGCTGGGGAAGCCCCGGTTCCAGCGCCTGGATTTGGATCTGGATTCCCGGATGGAGACTCTGCGGCATTTTCGGGACGGAAAAGCCGGAGACCCGGAAAATCCCCTGGCCTATGAACGGGTAATTGAGCTGAGTGAGAGCGACTGGAACGGGGACGGGATCTTCGAGGCCGGGGAGCGATACCTTCCCGACGGCAGTATAATTTATTCTTGGGATACCGATGGGGACGGGATTCGGGATTACTCCGAAAGGAGAGAGAAAAATTAAGTATGAAAAGGCTGTCTAAATTTCTTTTTCCCCTAATCGTCGCCGGGTTTTTAGGCGCCTGCCTCTCGGTGAGAACCCAGGAAAAGCGGCTCGCGGTCTACCGGTCTACCGAAGAGCTGCGCCTCGGCGATATCCGCCGCTACGCCGGGGCGGATCCGATCCGGGCCATCCACCTTATCGGCATGTACCGCGCGGCCTACGGCGTTAACGGTCCGGAGGGCGCTTCAAGATCTTCCGCCGACGCCGGGGTTCTGGCCGCCCTTGAAGCCGAGGCGGTGGAAAATTTGAAAAAGGAACAGGCCAGGGCTGTCGGTGAAAGCCGCTGGGATGACGCCGCCTCTCTCGCCCGGTCCCTGGCCGCCCTGGGGCTTCCGGTGGAAAATACCGGCAGGGAGCCGGATTTTATCCTGGCTAACGCCAAGAAACTTTTGACGGTCAACGATCTGGCCTCTTTCCTTGAGGCGGTGCAGGTTCATAACATCAGGCCCCTCTCTTTTGAGGACGCCCTGCTTTTCCTGGAACGGGCCGCCCTGGTAAAACAGCGCCGGACGGCGGCTTTTTTTCTTGCCGCGGCCCGGCAGGCTCTTGAGGCCGAAAGCCGGGCGGGACACCCCGCCGGGCCCGGCGGCCCTCCGCGGATACCGGCGGAACTGGTTGAATACGCCCAGGGACAGGATACCCCCCAGAATATGATCAAGGGGGTAGCCACCGTCCTGGTAGACCGGGGTCTCCGGGTTGAAAAGGGCAGGGGGTTCCCCGACCGGGTGCTCGGTTCCGCCTTTTTTGTGGACGCCGCCGGGTTTCTCATCACCAATTACCACGTTATCTCCAGCGAGGTGGATCCTTCTTACGAAGGCTACTCCCGGATGTACATCCGCCTGGGTGACTCAAGCAGCGCCCGGATTCCCGCCAGGGTGGTAGGCTGGGACAAGGCGCTGGATCTGGCGCTGATCAAAACGGAATACAAACCGGACTACGTTTTCTCCGTAGTTGACCGGGTCATCCCCAAGGTGGGGGATTCGGTATTGGCCATCGGTTCCCCCGGCGGGCTTGAGAAGACCGTTACCATGGGGATCGTCTCCGCCCTGAGCCGCCGCTTCCTTCAAATCGGGGACGTGATCCAGATTGACGCCGCGGTGAACCACGGCAATTCCGGAGGGCCGGTGGTGGATACCTCCGGGCGGCTGGTGGGCATCGTTTTCGCCGGAATCGAGCAGTACCAGGGCCTCAATTTCGCCGTTCCCGCGGAACGGCTTGCCGCCGCCTTGCCGGCCATGATCAAGGGGGGCAGGGCCGAACGGCCCTGGCTGGGCCTTGCGGTGGCGGAAACATCCCAGGGGGCGGAGATCATCTATACCGCGCCCCTTACCCCCGCAGCGGAACTGCGGATAGCCGAGGGATCGATCATCAGGACCATCAACGGGGAAAAGATCAGCGCCCCCCAGGGCCTCCTGATCCCCGCCCTGCAGGACACGTTTTTTTCTACCCGGCCCGGGGAACTGGTAGCTCTGGAGACATCAATGCCCGGCTCCGGGACCGAATTGAGCCGCCATATCATCAGAACCGTAGCCCGGCCGGATGTTCCGCTGGTGGAGGCGGCGAAATTGGACAGCCGGGAGCGGATGGCCGCCCCTCTTTTCGGCCTGATCCTGGCCCCCACGGTGGGCAAATCTTTTTCCCCCTCTTACCTGGTAAAGAGAGTGGTCCGGGGCTCCATCGCCGATGAGGCGGGGCTTTCCGAACAGGATCCGGTGTCTATCCGGGGTTTCAGGGTTCTGGAAAAGGACGGTTACGCCCTTATGGAGATAAACGTCAAAAAACGCCGCATGGGGTATCTGGAAACCACCATGCAGCTCCCGGCCTTGCTGGATTCGCCGGATACATTGTAGTTTTAATCCCGGGCTGTTGGGGCTTTCCTGAAATCCGGCATTTTGGAAAGCCTTGTTTTGGGTCAGGTTTTAGGGCCTCTGGGGTTTATGGAAAAGATAAGCCGTTTTATCGCCAGTTTTTTTGATATCCGCCATGGCATAAAAGCCCGTATCTTTTTGTCTTTTCTCATGATTACCATGGTTTTTACCGTCATTGTCTCGGTCTACTGGTACCGGAGTATAATCCGGATTACCACCGAAACTATCCTGGAAAACATGGAAAGGAACGTGACCAGCGGTCTTGCCCGGATAGAAAACGGGCTCCAGGATATCAGGCTGATGCATTACACGGTGATCTACGAATCCAACTGCGCCCGGTACCTGCTTAACGATATTGAAGACGCCCCGACCGCCGAATGGTTCGCCTCTTATTACCGTTTATACAGCAGCCTCCAAATGACAGGGACCAGCCTGTCCCGAACCGTAGCCGGGACGGGTATTTTTAAGGCGAATGGCGCCACCTGTTTTATGGGTACCCTTGGGCTTTCCTATTATTTTCCATCCCTTGACGCCGCCCATCCCGTCAGGGCCGGCAAGGGAAGCATCGTCATCTTTTTCGAAAAAAACGCCCTTGCCTATCCCCGTGAAATAAGCCGGAACATGTATATCGGCCGCACGATTATCGAGAAAGGGATTGAGAAAGCCCTTGTCGTCTCAAAGGTGAATGAAAGGCTCATCATTGACGCCCTGGGGGACGTTAACTACCACGAAGGGTTCAGCCTGATGCTGGACCGGGAATACAATATTGTCTACGATAGTGTTCCGGGGGAATACAGAACCCACAAGGAGAATTTCAGGAAGCAGTTCGCGGAAGGCCGGAACCCTTCCAGTACGGAATCGTATATGGTTTTTTCTAAAACGTCCCCCTCCTTCGGTATTACCCTGCTTTCCGCCATGCCGGTTCAATATCTGCGGAAGAGTTACCGGGCTATACGCGTCCAATTTTTTCTGATTCTTCTTACCGCGGTACTGGTAGAAGCCCTTCTTTCCATGTTTATCTCCAATCAGGTAAGTTTTGGGCTGCGCAGCCTGGAACACAGCATGGAGCAGTTGGGGGATGGTTCTTTGGCGGTATCCCTGCCTATCCGTGGAGACGACGAGGTAGCCCGGCTGGGCGGAAGCTACCTTCGCATGACCGAACAGATCAAGAAGCTTATGGCGGACATCAAAGAGAAGGAATCCCAGAAACGGCAGATGGAAATACGGGTACTGCGGGCTCAGGTAAGCCCCCATTTTCTGTATAACAGCCTTAACACCATCGGCTATCTGGCCTTGATACAAAACGCCAAAAACATCCACGGCCTGGTTTCTTCTCTTATCGATCTTCTCCACGGGGCGGTTAACGCGGACGATGTGCTGGTACCACTGGCGGTGGAGATACATTATGTACAGAGCTATCTAAATGTCCAGCAGTACCGTCATCTGCGGCAAATTCAGGCGGATTACCGGCTGGATAATGTGGTGGATCACTATCTGGTACCCAAGATGATCCTTCAGCCTCTGGTGGAAAACGCCGTGATCCACGGTCTTAAAGATGAACTGGAGTACCCTTCGATAGTTATTAAGGCCTACGCGCTGGACGGAAACCTGGTAATAAGCGTCACCGATAACGGTATTGGCATGACGGAAGAAAAAATCCGCCAAATTCGGGAAAGCCTTGATACGGGAGAACAAGAATTGTCAGGCCATGGCATCAGCAACGTCCACGCCAGAATCCGGCTGCAGTTCGGCGAGGCCTACGGACTTTCGCTTTATTCCCGGGAAAATGTTTTTACCACTCTGGAAATCAGGCTGCCCCTGGTTGAACGGGGAGAAGAGAAATGGTAAAGGTGCTTCTTGTGGACGACGAATTTCTGGTATGCAGTTACCTCAGGCAGCTTATCGACTGGGAGTCCCAGGGTTACAGGATTGTGGGCCAGGCAAGCAACGGGCGGCAGGCGGTGGAAAAAATCCGCGAACTCAACCCGGATCTGGTCTTTCTGGATGTCCACATGCCGGAGATGGACGGGATCGATCTTATCCGTCTTTTGCATGAACAGCACCCGCAGACGAAGGTTATCATTCTGAGTAGTTATTCTAATTATCACTATGTCCGGGAAACCATGAAATCAGGCGCCGTGGATTACCTTTTGAAGCATGAACTTACGGCGGAGGGTCTGCGTAGAATTCTTGATCATCTGGGGGGGGGGGGGGGGGGGGGTTTTTTTGTTTACACGCCCGTTTACCGTTGCCGGGGGGGGGGGGATAAGCGCCGGGTTTTTTTTGTGCCCCGGGGCCC
>JAITQR010000250.1 GCA_031288815.1 Treponema sp. | reverse complement strand
TTTGCCATTCCGGCGTTCCGGATCTTGGTCAGCATATCCGCCACGGGATCAGAAATGCTCATCCTTTTTCTCCTGCCTTACCAGCTTGATTTAGTGACGCCGGGAATAAGCCCTTCACTAGCGTACTTGCGGAAGCAAAGACGGCACATCTCATATTTCCGCAGATAACCTCTGGCCCTTCCGCAGATCCTGCAACGATTCACCTTTCTGGTTTTATATTTAGGCGTTCTCAGCGCCTTTATGATCATCGCTTTTCTTGCCATATTACCTCCGTTACTTCCTGAAGGGCATGCCGAACTTGGCGAGAAAAGCCTTTGCTTCCGCATCGGTTTTCGCCGTCGTAACAATGACGATGTTAAGCCCGGCCACACGTTCAATTTTATCAAAATCAATTTCCGGAAAAATAATCTGCTCCGTAATACCCAGGGAATAATTCCCATGCCCGTCAAAGGCGTTTTGGTTGATCCCCCGGAAGTCCTTAACCCGGGGCAAAGCCGCGTTTACCAGCCGGTCAAGAAATTCGTACATCATAGCCCCCCGAAGGGTTACCTTGGCGCCGATTTCCTGCCCTGCCCGGATCTTAAAATTGGCGATACTCTTCCGGGCCTTGGTCTTTACCGCCTTCTGCCCGGTAATAAGGGTAAGATCGTCGATGGCGGCGTCCAGCAGCTTCTTGTTCTGCAAAGCCTCCCCTACCCCCATGCTGACCACTATTTTCTCCAGCCGGGGAGTCTGCATCGGGGAAGTATAGCCAAACTCCTTGAATAACTCGGGGGCTATCTGCTCCCGGTATATTTTTTTAAGCCTCGGTTCGTAGCTACCCATTACAGAACCTCTCCGCATTTTTTACAGACCCTGGTTTTGGTTTCCCCTTCCAGTTTATACCCAATCCGGGTAGGCCCGCATTTTCTACACACGATCATCACATTGGAACTGTGGATTGGCGCCTCTATTTCCATGATGCCGCCCCGATCCTGCTGGTTCCGGCGTTTCTTCGCCTTTTTGACGATATTTATACCTTCCACCACCAGCCGATCCTTGTCCCGGAGGATCTTCAATATCCTCCCCCGCTTACCCTTGTCTTTCCCGGTAATTATCTGGACGGTATCCTCTTTTCTCAGTTTGAATTTATGTATCGCTTCTGCCATGGCATACTCCTAAAATACAAACCCGCCGGTTTTATAACACTTCCGGGGCCAGGGATACGATCTTCATAAAATCGCCTTTTTCCCGCAATTCCCGGGCAACAGGCCCAAAAATACGTTTCCCCTTAGGGTTCAGCGCCGCGTCAATGATAACACAGGCGTTATCGTCAAACCGGATATAGGTGCCATCGGGTCGGCGGTACTCCTTATGGGTCCGCACCACGACGGCCTTCTCAACCGATCCCTTCTTAATCATGGATGTGGGCAAAGCGGTTTTCACCGCCACCACAATTATGTCACCGATTCCGGCATATTTCCGTTTCGAACCGCCAAGAACCTTGATACACTGGACTATCTTAGCCCCTGAATTGTCAGCCACATTCAGGAAAGTCTCTACCTGAACCATTTCCGTACACTCCTCAGTAAAAAACCCGGGCTTAATCCCTGTTCTCTACATACCCTATTTCGCCCGTTCGACAATTTCCGCGAGCTTCCAGCATTTTTCCTTACTGATGGGACGGCATTCTATGACCCGTACCCGATCCCCAATTTTCGCCTCGTTTCCTTCGTCGTGGGCTTTAACCTTTTTAAGCCGCCGCACATATTTCTTGTACAGGGAATGTAACACCGTAGTCTCTACCGCCACCACGATGGTCTTGTCCATCTTGTCGCTCTTTACTATCCCCACAAACTCTTTTTTTCCGCTTTTCGTCATAACTACCTGATCTGACATTATTTAGCCTCCGCGGCCCGCAAGCCGGACTGACTCGCTTGCCCCTGTTCCTCGATCTCGTGCTGCCGGATCAGCGTGTTAAGCCGCGCAATCTGCCGGCGCATACCGCGCTTTTGCAGCGGATTGTCCACATGGCCGATAACGGCCTGAAACCGAAACTCCATATACTTCCGGTTCAATTCTTCGCGCTTTGCCTTAAGCTCCGGAAAGCTCAGGTTCTTAAACGAATTTCTCATGCTATTCCCCTAAACCCCCAGCTCAAAATCGGCGCGGGACACAAACTTGGTCTTAATGGGGAGCTTGGCCCCCGCAAGGGTCATGGCCTCTTCGGCCAGAGATCTCTCTATACCTCCAAGCTCGAACATAACGGTCCCCGGCTTAACCACCGCGACCCAATACTCCGGAGCGCCTTTCCCCTTGCCCATACGGGTTTCAGCGGGCTTCTTGGAGTAGGGCTTATCGGGATAGATACGGATCCATATCTTGCCGCCCCGCTTTACATGCCGGTTCAGGGCGATACGGGCGGCTTCGATCTGCCGGTTGGTAATCCACATCCGGTCCATGGCAACCAGGGCATAATCGCCAAAAACTACCGTATTCCCCCGGGTAGCGTTACCGGGCATATTCCCCCGCTGCACTTTGCGGTATTTGACACGTTTCGGACTCAGCATAACTAACTCCTCGCCCCCATGCCGACACGATCCCGCCGCTTGCGGACCAGGGCGCCGGCGTCTTCCTTCTGCTCTTTGCCGTACTTCATGCCGTTATAAACCCAAACCTTAACCCCTATGGAGCCGAAAGTGGTATGGGCTTCGGCAAAACCGTAATCAATATCCGCCCGAAGGGTGTGCAGGGGTATCCGCCCTTCCTTGGCTTCCTCGGTCCGGGACATTTCGGCGCCCCCGAGCCTTCCGGAGAGCCGGACTTTGACTCCCTGGGCGTTTCCTTTCTTAATAGCGTTGGCGATAGCCTGCTTCATGGTTCGCCTGAAACTTGAGCGGGCCAAGAGCTGCCGGGAAATATTCTGGGCGATGATCTGGGCGTTGTTGTCGGCGTTCCGCACTTCCTTGATCTTGATCTGGATCTTCTTGGCTACATGTTTCTGAAGTTCCGCGCCGATCTTTTCGATGTTCGCCCCTTTTACCCCGATAATGACCCCCGGCCGGGCGGTATGAATAGTAATAGTGATCCGCTGGGGATGCCGGATGATCTCCAGCTCGGCGATATCGGCCCCCCTGGTTTCGGGCATATCCAGAATAAAGCGCCGCAACTTAAGATCCTCGTGAAGGGTATCGGCATACTCTTTGGGATCCACATACCAGCGGGAACCCCAGGTCTTGTTAATTCCAATCCGCAAGCCTATCGGATTTACTTTTTGTCCCACCCTATTTCCCCGCCTTTCCGGAATTTCCGGTCTCGTCTACCACCACGGTGATATGACACATCCTTTTGAGGAGCATATCGGCCCGGCCTCTCGCGCGGAACCAAACCCGTTTCATCCGGGGGCCTTCATCAACCAGAATATCCCGTACGTAAAGCATATCCTCGGCAAGCTGCTTGTTTTGACCCAGGGCGATGGAAGCGGCGGATTTTACCGTCTTCCGGATAAGCCGGGCGCCCTTTTGGGGCATATTCTCCAGGAGGGAAATCGCCTCCGGATAAGGCTTGCGCCGGATCAGATTAGCCACGGGCCGTAATTTGAAGGGCGAGGCAATAAGGTATTTGCTTATCGCTTTATAACTGTTTTTCTCCGCCATTTTCCTTTCCTGTTATTTAGCGGCCTTCTTGTCCGATCCGCCGTGACCCCGGAATATCCGGGTGGGAGCAAATTCACCAAGCTTGTGACCAACAAGGTTTTCCGTAATATACACGGGTACCCAGGTTTTTCCGTTATAAACCGATATGGTTCCGCCCACCATTTCGGGAATGATGGTCGAACAGCGGGAATAGGTTTTAATCATCTTCCTGTCCCCGGCCCTGCTTGCTTCCAGTACCTTCTTGTAAAGGCTCTTCTCAATGAAGGGCCCTTTCTTAATGGACCTTGACACCCTTTACTCCTACTTTTTCTTACCACGGCTTACGATAAACCGGGATGAAGGCTTGTGTTTGCTTCGGGTCTTGTAACCCTTGGTCGGCTGCCCCCAGGGGGTTACCGGATGAATACCCTTGCTTTTCCCCTCGCCGCCGCCGTGGGGGTGATCGACGGGGTTCATTGCCATACCGCGTACCGTGGGCCGGACGCCAAGCCAGCGTTTCCGCCCAGCCTTGCCCAAAGACACGTTCATGTGGTCTTCGTTACCCACCACGCCGATGGTGGCATAGCATTTCTTGAATACCATCCGCATCTCACCCGAGGGAAGCTTGAGGGTAACATAATCCCCCTCCTTGGCCGCTATGAGCGCCCCGGAACCGGCGGACCTGACCATCTGCCCGCCCCGGCCCAGGGTAAGTTCCACATTGTGAACCGTAAAACCCAGGGGGATGCTCTCCAGGGGCATGGCGTTTCCGGTCTCGATGGGGGCGCCGGGACCGCTGAGGATCCGGGCGTTTATTTCAAGTCCCTTGGGGGCGATGATATACCGTTTCTCCCCATCCACATATTTAATCAGGGCGATATTGGCGCTCCGGTTGGGATCGTATTCTATCGTCGCGACCTTACCGGGGACGCCGATCTTGTCCCGCTTGAAATCAATGGTCCGGTAGAGCCGCTTGTGACCGCCCCCTTTGTGACGCACGCTGATACGGCCCTGGGAGTCGCGTCCCGCCCTTTCCTTGCGTCCCGTGGTGAGTGACTTTTCCGGCTTGTTACCGTGCGTAAGATCCGAAAAATCCAGGCTAGTCCATTGCCGCATCCCCGCCGTGATGGGCTTGTATGTCTTGATTCCCATTTGTTTTCCCCTACACGCCCTCGAAGAGGCCGATCTTCTCATCCTTGGGTAAACGTACAATCGCTTTTTTCCAAGAGGATGTTAAACCGGCCCGGTAACGCTGCCGCTTGGGCTTACCGCCAACCCGCATGACCGTACAGGAAATGGGATGAACATTGAAAAGCCGGCGAACCGCTTCTTTAATCTGTATCTTGGTGGCCCGGGGGTCTACCTTGAACACGTATTTCCCCTCTTCCCGGAGAATGTTTGCCTTTTCGGAAAGTACCGGTTCGATAAGGATGCTCTCGTAATTGATCATTCAACTGCCTCCTCGCCG
>JAITQR010000187.1 GCA_031288815.1 Treponema sp. | reverse complement strand
CGCGGATATCAAACCCGCTATAGAATCCATACTTTACGGAAACAGCCATTCCCGCCCGCAGCCGTAGCGGAGTTGGTTCTTTTCATTCGTAAACCTTGCCCTTCAGGGCGAGGTTGGTGATACCGGTTCCGGGTAGATCAGGGAAGCCGCGCCGGGGGAGTACCTGGCTTCTCCCCTTTCGTTCCGTATGACGCAGCGTCCCTGGGGATCGATACCGGCGAATACGCCGGTATCCAGTAGTTTGGCCGCGCCCGGCTCCTTCCCCTCCCCGTGATCCGCCCCTATTACCCTTACCGGGGAACCTATCCCCTGGGCAAGGGAATTCCAGCGGCGGCCGATTTCCTTCGGATCCCCCGGCTTCCCCAGTTTTTCAAAGGCGTCGAGGAAAACCCCGAGCCCTTCCCGGCGGGAAAGGGGGCGGCCGGCGATTTCGGCGCAGCTTACGGCGTCCGCCCCGGCGGGCCGGTTGTTCACGTTGATCCCCACCCCGCAGGAGATCCAGCGGAGCCGATCCCCCTGGCCGGAAAGTTCCGTCAAAACCCCGGCCACCTTTTTGCCCCCCACGTATACATCGTTGGGCCAACGGAGCCGGACCTCCCTTCCGCAGAGGGCCGCCGCGCTTTCCGCCGCCCCGATCTGGGCGGCCATGGAAAAGAGGGGATAGTCCGCCACCGCCAGATCGGGTTTTTCCAGGATGGTGAAAAAAAGCCCCCCGGGCATGGAGGCCCAGTTTCTGCCGTTTCTCCCCCTCCCGGCGCTCTGAACCTCGGCGGCGATCACCGTGCCGGAGGGAAAAGAAAGCTCCGAGGCGGGCTGTTCGGCCAGCTCCCTGGCCCGATCCATGGTGCTGCCGGTGGCGCTGAAGTAACGGAACAGAGCCTCCCGCTCGCCGAATTCCCAGGGGTAGAGAAAATCGTCCTTCCAGACCGGGGGAAGGCGGTAACCGGACTCGCCGCTTTCCACGGGGTACCCCGCCGCGACAAGGGAACGCACCCCCTTCCACACCGCCACCCGGGAGATCCCCAGCCCTTTCGCCAGATCCTCCCCGGAAACCGGGGCGCCCGGGTCTCTCCTGAGTTCCCGGAGGATGAAAGCGCGGGTGGAAAGCCCCCTTTCCGGGACAGAACCCGGTTTCCCATGGTTAACCATCAATTTTTTCAGGTTAACAGTAAGCGGGGGCGCCGTCAAGGGGACATTGCGCGTTGCCTGATCAACAAAAAATTTTACCCAAATCCGGATTGTTGACAAATACCTTAAAGTCAGAAGATAATACAGCCTGATTTTTTTGCAGAAAGGATAGCGGGATGGCGCGAAGGCAAGTTTCGCTGCGTATTTCCAACCGGAAAGACGCGGCGCAGGCGGTACTGATGATCCTGCCCATGATGGCCGGGTTTATCCTGTTTACCTATGTACCCATCGTATACATTCTCCGGTTCGCGTTCTACAACTACAACGGTTTTCGCGCCAGTTTTATTGGCGTCGATAACTTTATCCGTCTGTTTTCCCGGGACCTTGATTTTTGGAAATCCATCGGCAACACCTTTATCCTGGCCTTTGGCAAACTGGCCTTTGAAATTCCCCTGGCCCTTTTGCTGGCGATTCTGCTCAACAAGAATCTCAGGGCTACGGGCTTCTTCAGGGTAACGCTGTTTCTGCCCGCCATAATCAGTACCGCTATCGTGGGGCTGGTGTTCTCCCTGATGTTCGCCGCTTTTGACGGAGTCGTTAACGGGATCCTGACGGATATCCATGTGATAAGCCGGAACATCAACTGGTTTGGGAACAAATGGAGCGCCCTGTTTGTTTTGGGACTGGCGTCGGTATGGCAAAACGCGGGGGTAAACATGATATTTTTTCTGGTGGCCCTCCAGCGGATTCCCAAGGAACTCTATGAATGCGCTTCCATAGACGGGGCTTCCCCATGGCGGCAGTTTTGGGGCATTACGCTGCCCATGATTGGCCCCATGTTCCAGATAATTTTGCTTATGGCCATTGTGGGGAGCCTCAAGATCGCCGATCTTATCCTGGCCAGTACCAACGGGCAGCCGGCGGGCGGCACGGAAGTGGTAATGACCTACGTGTTTAAATATTTCTTTGGCCATTCCGGCAGGCCGTCGGAAATTGGTTACGCGTCCTCGCTGTCGGTGATTACCGGCCTTATTCTGGCGCTGGTATCCATGGTGTACCTCAAAAGCACCGAGCGGATGAAACTATAAGGCGGCACCATGAATTTAAACAGCGCCAAAGGGCAAAAATACGTTTCCATGCTGTTGATTTATCTTGTTTTGTTTATCGTCTTCTGCGTTACCGTTTTCCCCGTTTTTTATACGTTTATGGCCTCGTTCAAGAGCAACAAAGAGATTCTTACCGCCGGAAACCGGGTCATACCCTCACAATTTGTGCTCGACAACTATGTCCAGGCGTGGAAACTGGCTAACTTTAAACAGTATACCTACAACAGTGTTTTTATGTCGGTCTTTATCGTGGCGGGGGTCATCGTCACCAGCACTATATGCGGGTACGTGTTTTCCCGGGGACGCTTTTTCGGCAAGCAGTTTTTGTATTACATGATCCTCAGTTCCATGTTTGTTTCCCTGGGGAGTCTTACGCTCTACCCCCTCCTGATGATCGCCAAGACCGTAAACATGAACCGTTCCCTGTGGGGGGTTATTATCATCAGGGTTTTCGCGGTAAATACCACCAACGTGTTTATCTCCCGGGGGTTTGTGGATTCCATCCCCCGGGAAATTGACGAGGCCGCCAAGGTGGACGGCTGCTCCTTCTTTCAGATATTTTTGCACATCATCTCTCCCCTCTGTAAACCGGTAATAGCCACGGTGGGAATTCTCACGTTTCGCAGTTCCTGGAACGATTACCTTCTGCCCATGGTTTTTACCCTTTCCAACCCAAACCGCATGCCCCTGGTGGTTGGGGTGGTAAACCTAAAGAGTTCGGGAGAGGCGGCCTCGTCATGGAATTTGATGCTGGCGGGTACGGCCCTTTCCATGATCCCCATGATTGTCATCTACATTATTTTTAACCGGTATTTCATTGACGGCCTGACAAGCGGTTCGGTAAAAGGATAGCGGCGTTACTAAAAAACCTTGTTGGTTTTTAAACATATTTTAAGACGGAGGAATCATGATGGGAAGAAAAGCGGTTTGTGTCGTGTCGGTGGTTTTAATGCTGCTGACGGCCCTGCCCCTGTTCGGCGGCGCCAAAAAAGACGAGGGTTCCGGTGTTACCACTATCCGGGCATGGTCGGATAACGCCCACGAAAAGTCCCTGCGGGATGTCCAGATTGCCCGCTTTAACGCCGGCCGGGGAAAGGAACTGGGTATCAACATTGAATACACCGTATACGGAACCAATTTCAGCGACGCCATCCTGATTGCCCTTCAGGCCGGCGAGGCGCCGGAACTGTTCCGGCAGGACGGAAAAACCTTTACCGATTTTGTGAACGCCGGTCTGGCGGTGCCCCTGACCGAGCTTCCCGGAGGCCAGGCGCTGGTAGATCAATACAAAGGGGAACTGATCCCCAATCTGCACACCTGGGACGGCAAGCCCTATACCCTCCCCTACAATGTGACTACCTACAAGTTTATCATCAACAGGGAACTTTTTGACGCGGCGGGGATAAGCGCCATGCCGAAAACCTGGGACGACGTGCGGGAATGCGCCAAGATCCTTACCGCCAAGGGGAACGGCCAGTCCTTCGGCTTTATCCTGGGGCTCAAGAGTCCCTGGACCGTCACCACCTATTACCTGTTTCCCAGCGGCACGAACACGGGGACCGGAGTCTTCGACAACGATAAACTCCAGTATAATTTCTCCGCCCATGCGCCGATGGTTTCCGCCATCCTGGGGATGATCAACGACGGGAGCGTGTTTCCCGGC
The DNA here is from genome assembly GCA_031288815.1 of Treponema sp. Next base: position 5,736 of record JAITQR010000187.1, on the reverse strand, counting down.
TATGAAAACCTGGACGCGGATCAGATGCGGGCCCAGTTCGCCGCGGGCCGGGTAGGCATGATCCCCGGCGCCAGTTTCGATGTGGCGGTGTACAACGAACAGTTCCCCGCCAATTTTAACTGGCAGGTTATCGATGTGCCCGCCTTTGCGTCTTCCGGTTCCCGGTATAAGGAAATAGTACAGGCTACCAATCTTCTGGCGGTCAGCACCACCGCGCGGAAGAATCCGGAAAAGACCATGGAGGTTTTCAAATTCTTCTACAGCGACGAAAACATGGCGGAGATGTACGAAGAGGGCCTGTATATCCCCTACCGGTCCCAGGCGGTGGCCCTGGCGAAGAAACAACCCACCGCCAAGGGATTCGCCGAATTCGCCAACGTCCCCCAGAAGCTGCTGCTTCTGCCTTCCCCGGATTCGGATGTCAGCGTGGAAGGCCTTGTGTACCGCGAGGTGTACCTCAGGATATTCGGCAAGGGCTACAACGAATCCCCCGCGGCGGTGCTGAAAGAAGTGGATGATCGCTACAACAACGCCCTTAAGAAGCTAAGCCCGGAAAAATTGAACAGTTTCAAGGCGCCTTCTGACCGGGTTATCACCAGACAGTAGGAGGATGTTTATGCCGGTCCGGGATTATGGCCACCGCAAATCGGCGGTACAATTGCGCCTGAGTTACAGAAACGGAGCTTCCGTTGCCGGGGAACCGGTAGAGATTAGGCAAACCGGTCACGAATTTCTCTTTGGCTGCGGCGGCTTTGACGCGGTGGAACTGGCGGGAGGCAAACCGGACGGCACGGCCCTTTCACCGGAAGAAGCGGCGCCTATCCGGGACCGGCTGGAAAAAATTTTCAGCGTAAACAACTACGCTACCCTGCCCTTTTATCTGGGCCGTTATGAACCGGTGGAGGGAAAGCCCGACCAGGAGCGGACTCTGGCGGCGGCGAAGTGGTTTGGCGAAAGAAATATTATCACCAAAGGCCATCCCCTCTGCTGGCACAGCGTCTGCGCTCCCTGGCTGATGGAATATTCCAACGGCGAAATCCTGAAACGGGTAATTGCCCGGATTGAGCGGGACGTAGGTGTCTTTAAAGGATCTATCGACCGCTGGGACGTGATCAACGAAGCGGTCATCATGCCGATCTTTGATAAATACGATAACGCCGTTACCCGGATATGCAGGGAACTGGGAAGGGTAAAACTTATCAAGGAAGTGTTTTCCGCCGCCCGCCGGGCTAATCCCAATGCCGTTCTGGTACTCAACGACTTTAACGTTTCTATTGATTATGAAATTCTTGTTGACGGATGCTTGCAGGCGGGGGTTCCCATCGACGTGATCGGCATACAGTCCCATCAGCACCAGGGGTATTGGGGCCGGGAAAAATTGCGGGAGGTTTTGGACCGGTTTTCCCATTTCGGCCTGCCCCTGCATTTTACCGAGAACACCCTTATTTCCGGGGATCTGATGCCGGGCCATATCGTGGATCTTAACGACTGGCAGGTCGATTCATGGCCCAGTACACCGGAAGGGGAAGAGCGCCAGGCCCGGGAAGTTTCGGAACTATACGAGATTCTCTTTTCCCATCCCTCGGTAGAAGCTATTACCACCTGGTGCGCCATAGACGGCCGGTGGCTCAAGGCGCCGGGAGGATTACTGCGGAACGACAACAGCCCCAAGCCCGCTTACCGGGCGCTGAAAACCAAAATCCTGGAAGAGTGGCGGACCGAGGAACGGAGCTTCACCAGCGACGCCGGGGAACTGTCCTTTGAGGGTTTCCGGGGAACCTACGAGGTGTCGGCGGGGAACGCTAAAGCGGCCTTTGTTTTGAACGGAAAAACCGGGAAGATAGACTTGACCCTGGCTTAAGGGAGCCCGGGGAAAACCATGTCTTCGAGGATGCGGGCCTCCAAAGCATGATAAAGGGCTGCTATAGGAACGCGAAAGCGCTTGCCTGGGGACACTCAAAAGCCTTTCCTGCCCAGGGCGATAAGGGTCTGGGCGTTGTTATCGTAGGGGGCCTCGTCCCAGCCGCCGTAGAGTTCGACTTTGGAAAAACCCGAGTCCAGAAGCAGGAGCCGCAGCTCCGACGCGGCGTAAAGCCGCTGGGTAAAGGTCCGCTCGATCCGTTCCCCTTCCCTCTCCCCCTTTCCGATAAGAATCCAGCGGTTCTTGATGCCGCTCCAGGAGTCCGCCGCCTCGCATTCGGTAAGGATAAAGAATCCCGCCCGCTCGAACCATTCGGCCTCCACAAAGTCCCGCACGGCTATCTCCTTACCCAGCACGTCAATGATAAGAGTTCCGCCGGGCTTCAGCGAATCGTAAGCGTTTTTGATAAAGCGCCGGTCATCGGCGGGATCGGCAAAGTAACCGAAGGAATTGTAAAGGTTCACCGCCAGGTCGAAGAAGCCCGGCCGCCTGAAGTCCCGCACGTCCTGCCTGATAAATTCGATGTCCAGGTTTTCGTAAGCCGCGTCTTCCCTGGCGGCAAGGAGGTACGTCTCGGTAATATCCACCCCGGTAGCGGTAAAACCCCGGCGGGCGAATTCCAGGGTTAGCCGCCCGAAACCGCAGCAGAGATCGGCAATCCTGGGGCCGGAAGACAAAACGCCCCTCCCGGACGAAACATCGGGCGTCTCTTCCGGATAGAGGCTGAGACAGGCGAGACGGGTTACCCCGTCGGCCACTTCCGGGATTTCCTCCCAGCGCTTGTCGTCAAACATGATCGGGGCGTAACGATCCCAGAATTCCTCGTCGTTGAACCATTCTTTTTTATAGGCCATTTCAACGCATTATTCCCCGAAAGCGCCGCCCGCGCCAAGCCGTTACATTTGACTTATCGGGAGAGGTTCGTAATAATAAAATTATGAAAACGCTCCTTCGCGAAAGGAAGATGATTTTTGTCTTTCTCTGTCTTGCCGTGAGTCTTTTCGCCTGCCGGACCGAACCAAATAGAACAGCGTCCGGAATGGCGGGGGATATACAATTCCACCGGGAAGAAATTTCCGTCCCCCTCTGGGACCAAGAGGACTTTGCGGCCATGGCCCCGGAGGGAGCCGAGCCCCCTGCCCTGCGTATCACCCTGAGCCTCGCCGAGGTATCCGGAAAATCAGGCGGGAAAGACGAAGCGCTTAAAGCCCTCTTTCAGGATCTTTTCTTCCAGGGCATGGATGCGCGGGACTACGCCAGGGAACAAATCCGGGACAAAACCTTTCAGTACCGGAGCGTCAGGGAAGCTGTCCGGGACCAGCCCGACCGGGTCTTCTCGGAAACGCTAAACTGGTACTATGAAGAAAAGCTTGATGTGGAAATGAACGGCTCCCGGTTCCTGGTGGTTTCCAGAAGCTGGGCGGAGTATACCGGCGGCGCCCACGGCAATTACGGCAAAAACTATTTCGTCTTTGACCGGGAAAAAGCCGGACGGATTTCCCTGCCGGATCTTATGAAAGAGGGATTCGGGCGGGTATTAACGGAAAAACTCGACCAGGAACTCCGGAAAAACCGGGAACTGGACAGGAACGATTCCCTGCGGCACCACGGTTTTTTTGTGAACCAGGTGGAACCAACGGAGAATTTTTTTCTTAGTTCCAAGGGGATCGGGTTCCACTGGGATCCCTATGAAATAGGCCCCTACGCCATGGGCTTCGTGGAAATTGTTGTTCCCTATGGGGAAATCGGGGACATCCTGAGTTCCCTGGGCCGGAGCGCGGCCCGGGAAGCGGGAATCGAATGAGGCCGAATGAGGATATCCCGGCGCGGCGATTGTTTTGGGTATTTTTTTGCTTTAAACTGGGTTCATGAAAATCAGGATTAAGATATTTCTTGTCGTATTGCCCCTGATCATGGTCTCTCTCTGCGTGGCGGAAGGCGCTTCCTACTTTGCCGCCCTTAAAGGCATCAACCGGATAACCCGGCAGTTCTTCGATTTCAAGCTTGGCGAACTCCGAAAATACACGGAAAACCAGTGGTCCCTTCTGGTGGAAAACAACTACGCCGGAAGGCCCGATATGATCGCCGCCGCCCAAAACGCGGTGGAATCTTACTCCCGCAGCATCCTTTTAAGCGAAACGGAAATCATCTTCGCCCTGGACAGCGAGGCAAGGGTGCTCATGAGTACCCGGCCCCTGGAGATCCTGCCCGGGGAAGAGGCGCCGCTTCTGGCCCTGCTGGGAGAAGAGAACGGGGGGCTCCTCCGGGCACGGATCGCCGGCAGGGAACGGGTATTTCATTCCTTTTACTTTACCCCCTTTAGCTGGTATATCATCCTTTCGGAAGAACGTTCCGCCTTTTACCGGGACGCGGACAGCATCACCAGCCTTACCCTGATCATGCTGCTTGTCTCGGTGGGAGCCGCGGTGATCCTCCTTATCCTGTTTACCCGTCTCCTCACCAACCCCCTGGCCCGGATAGTTAAGGCCATGGAAAAGCTTATCGCCACAGCGGATCTTTCCTCCCGGGTAGAGGTGGAATACGCGGATGAGACAGGAACCCTGGCGCACACCTTCAACCTGATGACCGGGGAACTGGAGAAGGCGTGGAAGGAGATAAAACGCTACGCCTTTAAAGCGGTGCTTGCCGGCAGGAAGGAACAGCGGATTAGGAATATTTTCCAGAAGTACGTCCCCAAGGACGTTATCGAAGAATTTTTCAGTTCCCCGGATCCCAACCTGCTCAAAGGGAAAAACGCCGATCTGTCGATCCTCTTTTCCGATATCCGCGGTTTTACTAGCATTTCGGAAGATTTTTCCAGCAGCCCGGATAAACTGGTGGAAGCCCTGAACCGCTACTTTTCGGGCCAAGTGGATATCATCATGAACCGGAATGGTATCGTGGACAAGTATATCGGGGACGCCATCATGGCCTTCTGGGGAGCTCCGGTAAAACACGGGGACGATGTCCTCCAGTCGGTCCTGGCGGGACTGGACATGATCGACGCCCTGGCGGTCTTTAACGAGACCCAGCGGAAAAACGGCCAGAAGGAATTCCACATCGGCATAGGGATCAACTACGGGGAAGTGACGGTGGGCAACATCGGCAGCGAGCGGAAGATGGACTATACGGTCATTGGCGACGCGGTGAACCTGGCCTCCCGCATGGAGGGACTTACCAAGACCTACCACGCGGAGATCCTTATCTCGGACACGGTCTACAGGGAACTGGGGAAGTACAGCGGAGAAACGGCGGCCCTGGGTTTCCGCTTCCTGGACAAGGTGGCGGTAAAGGGGAAAAGCCTGGGGGTAAATATCTACACGGTAAAACGGAATCTTGGGGAAACGGAAAAAAAGGCCTGGGCCATCCACAACCAGGGAATGGAGCTTTACCACCGCCGCGGCTTCCGGGAAGGGGCGGAAAAATTCCGCGAAGTAGTAAACCTGCTGCCCGATGATTTTAACGCCCGCATCCTCTTTAACCGCTGCGCCGCCTACGTAAAAACCCCGCCCCCCGCCGAATGGAACGGGGTGGAGGTCATGCAGTCAAAGTAAACCGCGTCCCTACTCCTCCGTCAAAGTCTGCAGGGTTTGACGTATGTTGGTAAGCTGGGTGTTGAGCCGTTCTATTTCCGCCGTCTGTTCGACGCCCTGCCGCCGCAGTCCTTCTATGGCGGCGTTCCGTTCCGTCACCGTCTGAGTCAGCGTATTAACCTGCTGGTTCAACGCGCTGTTCCGGCTGTTCAGATCCGCGATACTGCCGTCCCTTTCGCTGATAGTCCGCTGCTGGCTGGCGGTCTGGGTCTGGAGGCCGCT
>JAITQR010000136.1 GCA_031288815.1 Treponema sp. | reverse complement strand
GTCTCCAGGATAAAGATCCTGCCGCCGGTAACCAGTTCCTCAAAGTAGGAGAGGAAAAAGGTAAGAAGCAGGTTGCGGATGTGGAAACCGTCAAAATCCGCGTCGGTGGCGATAACGATCTTCGCGTAACGCAGCCCCGACACGTCGTTTTCTATCCCCAGGGCCATCATCATGTTGTAAAGTTCCTCGTTCTTGTAAATGGAGGCCCGCTTCTTGCCGTACATATTCTCCACCTTGCCCCTGAGGGCGAATATGGCCTGGGTCATCACGTCCCGGCTTGAAACCATGGAGCCCGCCGCGGAATCGCCTTCGGTAATAAAGATGGTGGAATTCTCCCCCTCCTTGCCGTCTTCCAGGTGGTACTTGCAGTCCTTCAGCTTGGGGATCTTCAGGGCGATTTTTTTGGCCGCCTCCCGGGCTTCTTTTTTGACCTGGTTCAGTTCCGTGCGGAGGCTTTCGTTGGCGACGATCTTCTGTTCCAGCTTTTTAGCCGCCTCCTGGTTCTTGTGGAGCCAGTCCTCCACCGCCGCCCGGGTTTCCTGCACTATCCAGGCGCGGATATCCGAGTTCCCCAGCTTGTTCTTCGTCTGGCTTTCAAAAACCGGATTCTTCAGCTTTACCGCCACGGTAGCGATGGTGCCTTCCCTTACGTCCTCGCTGCGGTAATCCTTTTTAAAGTAGTCCTGGATACCTTTAAGAAAACCCTCCTTGAAAGCCGAAAGGTGGGTGCCGCCGTCGCTGGTAAACTGACCGTTCACAAAGGAAAAGTACTCTTCCCCGTAGTTGTTGGTGTGGGTAAAGGCGAACTCAACGGAACCCTGGCTTGAGTGTTCCCCCTTGTAATAGCCTATGGGGTAGAGGTTGTCTTCCCCGGTTTCCTCTTCCAGGAGATCGTAAAGCCCCCGGCTGGAGAAGTACTGTTTGCCGTTGAAGGCCAGGGTAAGACCGGTGTTCAGGTACGCGTAGTTCTGTATCCGCCGTTCGATAAACTCCAGGTTGAACTGGTAATCCCCGAAGACCTGGTTATCCGGGGTAAATTCCACAAAGGTACCGTTCTTCTGTTTTTCTTTCAGTTTTCCCTTACGCTGGTTTTTCAGGATCCCCCGCTCAAAAACAGCTTCGGCAAATTCCCCATCCCGTATGGACACCGCCCTGAAATGGGAAGAGAGGGCGTTCACCGCCTTGGTTCCCACCCCGTTAAGGCCCACGGAGAACTGGAACACATCATCGTTGTACTTCGCCCCGGTGTTGATAACCGATACGCACTCCACCAGCTTCCCCAGGGGAATGCCCCGGCCGTAGTCCCTGACCCTGACGGAACCGTCCTTGACCTGCGCTTCAATGAGTTTCCCGTTTCCCATGATGAACTCGTCAATACTGTTGTCGATAACTTCCTTGAGGAGCACGTAGATTCCGTCGTCCGGGTTGGAACCGTCCCCCAGGCGGCCGATGTACATACCGGTTCTCAGGCGGATATGTTCAAGCGAAGAGAGGGTCTTGACCTTCGACTCGTCGTAAACCCCCTTGGCGGCGGCGGGCTTGGGGGACGCCGCGTTCCGCTGTACCGCCGTCTTTTTGGCCGCCCCGGCCTTTGCCGTATTGGCATTGGGCACGGGGTTTTTTTTAGCCGCCCCGGCGGCTGTTTTCTTTGCGCTTTTAACTGCCATTCTTAACCTGCTTTTCTCATTCTGCCTTACAAGAGGCGTTCCAGTTCCGTTATGTGTTTCTCCGCCCCGGCGATACGCCCTTCAAGATCCGTTATGGCTTCCCCGGCGGCCTCGATCCGATCCTGATAATCCCGGATGGATTTTCGCATTTTTTCTATCGCCGCTTTTTCATCGTCAATCGCGATGGCGGCCTTGAGTCTTTCTATCTCCCCGTCGTATTCTCCAATGGTTTTCCTTGCCAGTTCCGATTTTTCCAGAACCGGCTTGTCGTCACCGTTGAGCAGGCGGGCAAAACCGGCGCCCCTGGCGGGGTCCGCAGCCTCTTTCCCAAAACGCCGGTACACGGTCTTTAGCTCATCCTTCGCATGGGCAATATGCCTTTCCAGCCCCTGGATCCGTCTGACGGCGCCTCCTTCCGCGGCAAAGGCGCTGTTCAGCTTCCTCCGCTCGGAACGAAGCCGGGCAAGCTCCTCCTTGAGGGTTTTGACCTTCTCTTCCAGCTCCTTTGCTTCTTCCGCGAGACCGGCAATTTCATGGGCGGAAACCAGTTCCCCGTTTTCGCTCCGAAGCAGCCGCGTCCCAAGGCCTTCGTAGGCTTTTTCCAGTTCCGCCTGATCCCGTCCCAAAGAAATCCGCAGGGGCAGAGCCCGGATGTTCTTCCCGATCCAGGAAAATATGCTGCTCCCGTCCTGTCCGTCCACCTGGCCGAGTTTATGCTCGGTAACCCGAATTTTATCCACCAGGGCATCGAGCCGGTCCTGGCAGGAACCGGTTATTGCGCTGAAGGCGGGGTCCCCGTGTATCTGCCTGCCAAGCTCTGTCCTGGTTTCCCTGGCGTCCCGGGACAGGGCGGCGTATTCCCCCTCTTTCCCGTGGATGTATGTTTCCAACTCTTTCAGGCGAAAGGTATCTGTCTCGGTAATGTGGATAAGCTCTTCTGAATCGGCAATGTCTTTTTTCAGCCTGAGGTATTCCTGGACCCCTGGCGGCGCCCAGTCCTCCTGTTCCTCGGGCGGGTAACTTTGCCCATAGATACGGGCAAACAGGGTTTCCCCAAAACTTTCAAAGATAAGGTTCAGGGAATCCAGGGCGTCCCGTTTTTTGGCTTCCAGGCCGGCTATAGCCTTTTTTCTCTCATCCATGGTATAAATATATGATAAAGACATTTTTCTTGACAATCCGCCAAGA
>JAITQR010000061.1 GCA_031288815.1 Treponema sp. | reverse complement strand
CCAGCTTGTTGTACGTGTTGGCCGAGACGGTACGGATCTTCACCCCCGTGATATAGAGGATGAGATCGAGGAAGTGGATGCCCCAGTCGATAAGAACCCCCCCGCCGGATTTTTCCTTGGAGGTAAAGGCCCCTCCCAGGCCGGGGATGCTTCTAAAGCTGCGGAAAGAGCAATAGATATGATAGAGTTCCCCCAGCTTGCCCTTCTCCACATAAGCCTTGATAAGCTCCACCGATTTATGGTACCGGTTGCAGACCCCGATATTGAGAACCCGGTTCCGCTTCTTTGCCTCCTCCGCCATTTCTTTTGAGAGGGCGTAGTTATTGGTGATAGGCTTTTCACAGAACACGTGCTTTCCCGCCCTCAGGGCATCCATACTTATGGTATAGTGGGAATAGTTGGGGGTAAGGACGAAGACCGCCTCCACCTCCCTGTCCTCCAGGGCGATCTTATAATCCCCCGCCGTCTCTATGGCGCCGTATTTTTCCTTCGCCGCCCCGGCCCGTTCCCCGATCAAATCCACCGCGTACTTGATCTCCACATCCGGCATGACGGACAAAGCGGGAAGATGTGCGCCGTTCGCTATCTTGCCACAGCCGATGACGGCAATTTTCATTTTTTCCATAAGGATGCCTCCATAACTGAATTTTATTCCACATGCGCCTCCTAAATTCAAGGGAGCGCATCCCGGCGAAGGACCGCTTGGTTTAGCGGGGCATACAGGGTACACTAAGCCTGAGGGGGAACCATGACCGGAAGAGAACATTTTAAAGCTATTGTAAAACGGCGGGCTTCCCGCTGCGGCTTCTGGCACGGCGCCCCCAACCCTGCCAGCATCGAAAAGCTCTACGGCTATTTCAAGGTAAACGATGATTTTGAGCTGGGGCTCAAACTGGGCGCCGACTGCCGCTGGGTTATGCCGGAAAAATTCCACCTCTGGACCAACCCGGATTACCCCATGTTCGATGTCCTCAACGGGAAGAAACGCGCATCGTTAAGCGAACCGGGTGTCTTTGCCGAAACGGAGGATACGGCGGAAGTGGAAAAGTTCCACTGGCCTGATATGAGGCACATCGATTTTTCCGAAACCCTGAAAGAGATTGACAGGACCCTTGCCGCGGGCCAGGCGGTGCTCAGCGGTTCCTGGAGCTGTTTTTACCATAACGCCTGTGATTTCTTCGGCATGGAAAATTACTTTATGAAAATGCACACCGACCCGGACGTGGTGGACGCCGTAACCAGGCATATTGTGGATTTTTACCTTGAGGTCAACGAAAAACTCTTTGGCCTCGCGGGAGACAGGATCGACGCCTTCTTCTTCGGCAACGACTTTGGAAGCCAGCTCGATCTCCTCATATCGCCGGAACATTTTGACCGCTTTGTCATGCCCTACTTCCGGGAGTTCACCGACCAGGCCCACCGCCACGGCTACAACGTGGTGCTTCATTCCTGCGGTTCCATCGACCGGGTAATCCCCCGGCTTATAGATGCGGGCGTGGAGGTGCTCCACCCTATACAGGCCATGGCGAAGAACATGGATGCGGTTTCCCTGGCAAGGAAGTACAACGGGAAGATCGTGTTCCTTGGCGGCGTGGATACCCAGCGGCTCCTCCCCTTCGGGACGCCCCGGGAGGTCCGTGAGGAAGTCCGCCGTCTTAAAGATCTTTTCGGCCCCAACTTTCTCGTTTCCCCAAGCCACGAGTCCATTCTCCCCAACGTCTCCCCGGAAAACATCGCGGCCATGGCGGAGACGGCGGCGGAAAACTGAAGAGTAACACAAAAAAATTTTCCGTTTCGTTCTTTCCCGTATTGTGCTACAATGGCTCTTCAACGAAAAGGAGAGTTTAACCTACAGGAGTATCTATGAATCTGCAACGTCCAAACGGCAATGATGCCACACGCTCGGCCAACCGGTCCCGAAACGTGGTACCCTCCAGCGGTCTCTGTTCCCGGTGTATCGACGGATGCCAGGGAAACTGCGAAACCTTCAAGGCCGCTTTCAGGGGCCGGGAACTGATCTACCCGGGGCCTTTCGGCGATATCACCGCCGGGGGAGACAAGGATTATCCGGTGGACTATTCCCACCTCAACATCCAGGGTTACGCCCAGGGCGCCGAGGGCCTGCCCGAGGGAACCGTTGCCAATCCGGACACCGCCCGTTTCCCCCTGGTCAATACCGAGACTGCCTACGGTTGGGATAAAAAAGTATCCATGAAGGCGCCTATTTTTACCGGCGCCCTGGGTTCCACCGAAATTGCCCGGAAAAACTGGGAGCACTTTGCCGTGGGAGCCGCCATCGCCGGGGTTACCATTGTCTGCGGCGAGAATGTGTGCGGTATAGATCCGGGCCTGGAACTGAGCCCGGCGAAAAAGGTGTCCAAGGCGCCCGACATGGACCGCCGCATCGAAGCCTACCGGCGCTACCATTCCAATTACGGCGAAATCCTCATCCAGATGAATGTGGAAGATACCAACCTGGGGGTGGCGGAGTACATTATCGACAAGCACAAGATCGAAACCATTGAGCTTAAATGGGGGCAGGGGGCCAAGTGCATAGGCGGGGAGATCAAGGTGGCTCAACTGGAACGGGCCCGGGAACTCCAGCGCCGGGGCTACATCGTTACCCCGGATCCCTCGGATCCCATTGTCCAGGCTTCCTACAAGGACGGGGCCATCAAGGAATTTGAACGCCACAGCCGCCTGGGCTTTGTTAGCCAGGAATCTTTCATGAAGGAAGTGGAGCGCCTGCGGGCCCTGGGCTTCAAACGGATCACCCTCAAGACCGGGGCCTACAGCCTCAAAGAACTGGCCATGGCGATCCGCTACTCTTCCGACGCCCGTATCGACCTGCTCACCATCGACGGCGCCTCCGGCGGCACCGGCATGAGCCCCTGGCGCATGATGGAAGAATGGGGCATCCCCTCGATCTACCTTCACGCGGCGGCCTGCGAATACGCTTCCATCCTGGCCGCCACGGGCAGACGGGTTCCGGATCTGGCCTTTGCCGGCGGATTCTCCACCGAAGACCATGTTTTCAAGGCCCTCGCCCTGGGCGCCCCCTACGTCAGGGCGATCTGCATGGGCCGGGCCCTGATGATCCCCGGCATGGCGGGGAAGAACATCGCCCAGTGGATCAAAGAGGGCAAGCTCCCCCGGAACGTGGCCGACTACGGTTCCACCGTGGAGGAGATCTTCATCGACTATGAAAAGGTCAAGGACATAGTAGGCGCCGCGGAGATCGGGAACATTCCCCTGGGGGCCATCGGCATTTACAGCTACGCGGACAAGATCCGGGTCGGGCTCCAGCAGCTTATGGCCGGGGCGCGGCGTTTCAATATCGGCGTTATCGGCAGGAAGGATCTGATGTCCCTTACCGAAGAGTGCGCCAGGGTGACGGGCATCCCCTACCTCATGGAGTGCTACCGGGAAGAGGCGCTGAAGATCCTCCGGGCATAGAAGAAAATAAACCACAAAGGCGCACAAAGGTACACGAAGGGCCGGATTTCCTAATCTTGTTCCCTCCTTGGTGCGCTTTTTTTCGCTTGGCCGATCGGCCCTGCAATACGGTAAAATTTTAGTTATGTGCAATTGGTTTTGAAATTGGTTGAAAAATTATAAATAAAAAATTAAATGTAATGAAAACTAAAGAATAAAAATATAAAATGGTGTTATACAAATAAGCGGCATCTTTGTCTA
>JAITQR010000041.1 GCA_031288815.1 Treponema sp. | reverse complement strand
GTAAGGGCCTACACGGCGGCGTTCAACAGCCTGGCCGAAATTCTCCGCGTCGATGAAAAGCCGGATCTTAAAACCCTGATCGGCCTGGAGGGAGTGTTGGAGGTGGAATGGCTGCGGGACGAGGATCGCTACTGGGAACGGCTTGAGGGAGCGCTGAAAACGGCCCTGGATCGTTTCAGCGCCGAGCGTTCACGGGAAGGACGGCATACCCAGGAGCATATCCTTTCCCAGATTGGCGTCATTGAAGATTCCCTGGGGCAGGTGGCCCTTCACGCGGAAGAACTCGAGGCCACCATACAGGAAAACCTGCGCAGCCGTTTTCAGGAACTCCTTGCGGACAGGATCGACGAAAACCGTATCCTCGCGGAAACGGCGGTACTGTTGATGAAGTATACGATTTCGGAGGAGATCTCCCGGCTCAGGTCGCATCTGGCCGAATTCCGGGCGGAGGCGGAGCGGAGTCCCAGCCCCGGAAAAAAGCTTGATTTTCTCAGCCAGGAAATGAACCGGGAAATAAACACCATCGGTTCCAAGGCGCCCCTTATCGAAGTCAGCCGCGCGGTTGTGGAAATGAAAAATGCCCTGGAAAACGTACGGGAGGAACTTCGCAATGTGGAATAACGGCGACACGCCGACACGCCGGGACGAGGCGCGGGGATATAGGATCGCCATCTCGGGGAAAAGCGGCTGCGGAAACACGACGGTAAGCAGAATAGTGGCGGATACACTGGGTTTACGCTTTATTAACTTTACGTTCAGAAACCTGGCGGAGGAGCGGGGAATAACCCTCGGGGAAGTTTTAGAACGGGCCGCCCGGGACGATAGCTGGGACCGGGAGGTTGACAGCCGCCAGGTTGCCCTGGCACGGGAAGGGGGGGGCTGTGTCCTGGGTTCCCGGCTGGCAATATGGATGTTGCCGGAGGCAGACCTAAAAGTTTATCTGCGGGCCCGGGCAACAACCAGGGCGGAGCGGGTGGTAAAACGGGAAGGGGGAAGATTGGAGGACGTACAGGCCTTTACCGCGGAACGGGACCGTCAGGATCACGAACGGTATCTGCGGATCTATCACATTGATAACGATGATTACGATTTTGCGGATCTGATTATCGACACGGACGATCGTAGTCCCGACAGCATTGCCCGGCTTATAATCGCCGGTGCGGATAACAGAGGAGGGCAGAAGAAATGAGTATAGATATTTCAGCCAAGGATATCGGCGATTTTCAGGACGCGGTTTATTCCCACTACAAGAAGGAGGGACGTGTCTTTCCCTGGCGGAAGAATATCCAGCCCTGGGGAGTCATGGTATCGGAATTTATGCTCCAACAAACCCAGACGGCACGGGTCGTTCAGTACTGGCCCACGTGGATGGAAAAGTGGCCGTCCCCCAACCATCTTCACCGGGCTTCCATGGACGAAGTGTTGTACGCCTGGTATGGGCTGGGCTACAACCGCCGGTGTTATCACCTCAAAGACTGCGCCCGCAGACTTGTCAAGGAATATGACGGCGGAGTGCCGGATAAACCCGGAGAGCTGGAAGAGCTTCCCGGCATAGGTCCCTATACCGCCCGGGCGATACCGTGCTTTGCGTATAATATTCCTACGGTTTTTATTGAAACGAATATCCGCGCGGCGGTTTTACATTTCTTTTTCAAGGATGAAACCGGGGTAAAGGACAAAGAGATCATCCCCATTTTGAGCTCGTGCCTTGACGGAACCAATCCCCGCAGGTGGTATTACGCCCTTATGGACTACGGGGCCGCCCTTAAAAAGCTTACCCCCAATCCGAACCGCCAAAGCGCCCACTATACCCGTCAGAGCCCCTTTGAGGGTTCTTTCCGGCAGCTCCGGGGGCTGGTGCTTAAGACCCTGGTCCAGGACGGGCAGGGGGCGCTGGATGAACTACAGGAACGCAGCGGTATTGACAGCCCGGAAGACCTGTACCAGGTACTTGAGGCCCTGAGAAAGGAAAATATGGTGGCTGAGTGCGAGGGAATCTACCGGATTTGGGGTGGGGATGATACGGGCGGAGCTTAAGGAGGGTGATGTCTTACTACATCCACCGGCTGTTGAGGCAGGCGGCGTGATGTCTGTTGACTTTTTGTTTTGATTCCGGCTAGTATGAATCAATGCGGCTGTCGTATAACGGCTATTACTCTAGCCTTCCAAGCTGGAGACGAGGGTTCGACTCCCTTCAGCCGCTTTTGTGTTCCGTGAGGGGGAGGCCCTTATACACGGCCGTTCACGCAATCGATGACCCAGTTTAGAATAACTTCCAGCCGTTTTTGAATGGCGGACGGCATGTCCACCTGTGAGGCGATAAAATCCGAAACTTTGGCGCCGCTCAGGCAGTAGACCAGGATCCCCTCGGTAATGGGTTCAAAGTAGAATCGGGCGATGAACTGACCCGATTTGATAACCGGGAAGATAAGGTAGCTCAGATCCCGGCTGTTTGAAAGATTATAGTTAAACCCCCACGGGCCTTTTTGAACATCGGCCTGGTAGTAGGAATTACCGAAGTTGGCGTCCTTTAACCGGATATGAATCGTTTCCGTATCGGGCAGGTTATTCCGGGGTGGCGGATCGTTCAAGCTTGAAGTTCTTCTGGGACCTTCAATGCGGGTGGCGTCCTCAAACAGCGGAAGATCCGAGTCACGGGTTGCCGAATGGTACAGGCGCCCCGTTAAGGCGCGAATATGACGAATGGCGTTGTAGATATCGACAGCTTCCATAGGCCCGGATGAATAGGGAATAACCAGAAGACACTCGATAACCACCGAGGGGTTAAGCGTGTCAATCCCTGAACGGATTCGGGAATCAAGACCCGGGGCATTCAGGGTTTGATAGTTTTGCCTGTAAGAGGCAAAGTAACCGTTTGCGGAAAAAGCCTGTTCCCGTATTCCTCCGTCCAGGGCAGGAAAAATATCGTTAAAAGAACGCGGGGGGGAACTTTCCTGGGAAAACAACAAGAAACCGGAACAGAGAAAAAAGACAACCAGAGAATACATGTTTCGCATCAATACGCTCCTTTTCCTTTAATAACAACACCTAATGTTTTAAGAAACACCCACAGGTCCAGCCAGACCGACCAGCTTTGGAGATAGTATGTGTCAAAGGCAACTCGTTCAGCATAATCGGTATCCGACCGGCCCGAAACCTGCCACAGACCCGTAAGCCCGGGTTTGACCGAAAAGATACGATCAAAATCCTTGCCGTATTTTTTAACTTCACTATCAACGATCGGTCTGGGTCCCACCAGACTCATCTCACCCTTCAGGATATTGATCAACTGGGGGAATTCATCAAAACTGGTACGCCGCAAAAATTTCCCGATAGGTGTTACCCGTGGGTCGTCTTTCAGCTTGTGATTCGCCTCCCACTCGGCGCGTACCTGCGGGGACTGTGAAAGCAGCTTGTCCAGGGCAGCCTGTGAATCGTTGATCATAGATCTGAATTTATAGGCATTAAAGTGCTTACCGTTTTTGCCCAGGCGCCGGTGGCTGTAAAGTACCGGACCCGGAGAACTCAATTTTATCAAAAGGGCAATAATAAGTAACAGGGGCAGAATAACCAAGCCGCCAACAAACACAATGGACAAATCCAAAAGCCGTTTAATGGCAAGGTTCCAGGACATCTTAAGTTTATGACTGGTCACAAGACCAAGAATACCGTCAAAATCCCTAACGGACATCCAAATATTGGTAACATTAAGGAAATCAGGGATCAACACGGAATACCGGAACGCCGAGACCGAGTAACCGAGCAGATTGGACAGCTCCCCTTGGGAAAGCTCCGGCATGGCCACAATGGCCATTCGTATTTTGAACCGTGTAACTAGTTCAGGACCAATGGATGTGTCATGCAGGATAGGAATATCCCGGTAACTCTCTCCCGACTCCTCCGTGCTATCCAGAATCAAAACAGGTAGATAACCGGTTCGTTTACTGTCCAAAAGCCGATCAATGACAAGACGGCCCGTTGATCCGCTGCCGTAAACTACGGCGGGAACCCCTCCCAAGCCGGTCCTCCGTAGAACAGTATGCACTATATTGCGTATTGCCATAAGAATAACCGGTGAAAAGAAAAAACTAATGATAAAGGCAATGGATATGGCGTCAAATTCCTGATCTTCAATATAACGGGATAGAATGATCCCCCCGTGGGCCAGGAAGGAACTCACGGTAAAATGGCGCAGTTCCTCTGACGGGGCAAGGGAAATACCAGGGTAAAGTCCGTTTATCTGAAAAAAGAGGATAAAAACCGGCAGATAGGGCCAGTAGGTGACAAATGACTTAAAGTTTATGGCTGAAATATCGTAAAGGTTAACAAGAAAAAAACCCGCCCCAAAGGAAAGCATGACCCCAAGCAGATCGGAAACAATAAAAGCCGTGGAGGTAAGGGCTGAGCTTGTCCTATTGTAGCGGATGTGGTACCATGTTTCGAATTCCTGAATATCCATACCACATTATAACCATTTTCGTTCGTTGATGATACGCATGATCCGCCCCTTGAAGGCCTCTCGTGAAAACTGCCCCACATGCTCCGTAAAGGCAGTCCGTTCAGAAAAGGCAGCTTCGTTCCGCTCAAAGTCGTCCATGGCACGGATCAGGGCGACCGGACTCTGCTCATCGAAAAAGAGCCCGGTAACGCCCTCTTTTACCGTGTCCAGGGCACCCCCATCCCGAAAGGCGATAACCGGACAGCCCGCGGCGTTCGCCTCCACCGGGATAATACCGAAATCTTCGATTCCCGGGAAAAGCAGAGCTCTGGCCCGGGATAAAAGGGAAGCAGCCTCCTCATCGGGGACTCTTCCGGCAAAATGGACCAGCCCGGTTTTTTTATAGTTCTCCAACCTTTTATTTACCCCCGCCCCGGCAAGGACAAGCTTTCGACCTGACTGAATACAGGCGTTTATGGCAATATCCGCCCGCTTGTAACCGGTCAGTTGTCCAAAAAAAAGATAAAAATCTTCCGGACTTCTCTTGAGGGGAAGAAAATTCTCTATTGAGACGGGCGGATACACCACCTCGGCCTCCCGGTTGTAAACACGACGGATCCGTTTGGCCACATAGTGGGAATTGGCAATAA
>JAITQR010000298.1 GCA_031288815.1 Treponema sp. | reverse complement strand
TTATCAGTTCCGTGACCGGCCACAGGCGAAGCAACGTTATTTAATGTAACTATACCACCGGCCATTATATGGGAATCCTGGGTAAAATTGGCATCCGCCCAAGGAGTAGCTGCGGGTATATTCCCGCTGGATTCAATCCTGCCGGTTCCTTTAAGCGCCAAGCAGTTCTTCAGGTTAGCCCCGTTAGCATTTGACGTGGTGATTCTCAAATTGTCGTAAAAGTCACCGGTCCCTTCCGCTACCAAGTCGTCAACACCCAGAGCTATCGTCCCCTCATTCTTTAGATTAATTCACTTTGTTTTTATAACGTGCTGTTTTTTATCCCTTGGTTACCGCCGGAGCCGCTTAAAATGCTATTGCCCGGTTTCCGGATCGGGTTGTGTTGCCCCCTTTTACTTCTCCATGCTAGGATAGGCTATGCGTATCTTTAAGTCTCTTTCTTTAACCGTCCGGATAGGCGGCATATTTTTGGTTATGGCAAGCGGATCCGTGTTCCCCGCCCCCTCGGATATGGCCCTGGGGAACGGTCTCTTTGCCCGGATCGCCACAAACCGGGGGGATATCGTGGTGAGTCTTGAATACCGGAAGGCTCCCCTGACAGTTTGCAACTTTGTGGCCTTGGCGGAAGGCAAGATGACCGCCGCCGGGGGTAAGCCCTACTACAACGGCTTGACTTTCCACCGGGTTATCGCGGATTTTATGATCCAGGGGGGGGATCCGCTGGGTAACGGTTCCGGCGGCCCCGGTTACCGTTTTCCCGACGAAATCGATCCCTCTTTGAAGCACACCGGGCCGGGGATTCTCTCCATGGCCAACGCGGGGCCGGGTACCAACGGCAGCCAGTTCTTCATAACCCACGTGGCGACTCCCTGGCTGGACGGAAAACACACGGTTTTCGGCAGGGTGGTGGAAGGCCAGAACGTGGTGAACGCGGTAAGGCAGGGAGACCGGATCGAAGGGATAACGATTATCCGCAACGGCGCGGATGCCGTGGCGTTCAAGGCCGACCAGGCCGTCTTTGACGCCCTGCTGCGGAACGCCAATGCCTCGGTAAACGCCGCCGCCAGTGCCAGACGGAACGCCGATCTCGCCCAGATTGCGGCTAAATATCCCAACACCAAGACCAGCGCCTCGGGGCTGCGTTACGTCATCCAGAAGGAGGGAAAAGGGGTAAAGCCCGCGGCGGGGAAGACCGTCCGGGTTAAGTATGAAGGCAGGCTCCTTAACGGCACGGTATTCGACAAGTCCGACGTACACGGGGGTCCTCAGGATTTTCCCGTGGGAATCCGCCGTCTTATCCCCGGTATGGACGAGTCCCTTATGGACATGGCGGTGGGTGAAAAACGGCTGGTGATCATCCCCCCGGAGCTGGCCTACGGGGACAGGGAAGTGGGAAACGGGCTTATCCCGGCAAACAGCTTTCTTGTTTTCGAGATGGAACTGATGGGGATCAAGTAGCGGCCCGCCGGGCTGGCGGGTTTTATCCCGGACCCTCATCCGCCGGGCGGGGCCCCGGCGATTTGCTGGCGGTTTGTCGTGTTTTGCGTATAAAACCTCGAAAAATCGCCTCACAGGCGATTTTTACCCCGCAAACCGCATAAAGGAGCCTCTTTATTGTGGTTTTTGCGGCACAAAGTGGCGCAAAACCACAAGCGCGACAGGCTCCTAGACATCAGCGGTTCAGTTCCGCGAGTTCGGCCTTTACGATGCCGGCCAGTTCGTCCGCCGCTTTGGCGGCCTCGATGAGCCGGCTTTCTTTTTCTCCCCGGCGTTTTAGCTCCACTTTGGCCTCCGCCAGGTTCTTTTCACCTACCACCACCCGGCAGGGGATCCCGATAAGGTCGGCGTCCTTGAACTTGACACCGGGCCGCTCGTCCCGGTCGTCCACCAGGACTTCCAGGCCCCGGGCCTCAAGTTCCGCGGCGAGGGAATCGGCAAGGGCTTTAACCTTCCCCTCGTATTTGATGGGTACGACGATCACCTGGTAGGGAGCGACGGTCATGGGCCAGATGACGCCGTCCTCATCGTGGTGTTCCTCAATAACGCTGGCTAAGGTGCGATCCAGGCCGATGCCGTAGCAGCCCATGGTGGGGATTTGGGTCTTGCCGCCTTCGTCCAGATAGGTCACGTTCATGGACTTGGTGTACTTGTAACCCAGTTTGAAAATGTGTCCCAGCTCGTTGCCCTTCTTTTCGTAGAGTTCCCCGCCGCAGAGGGGGCAGCGGTCCCCGGCTTTAACGGTGCGGACATCGGCGAGCATCCAGGCCTCAAAATCCCTGCCGTAGGCGGCGTGGCGATAGTGGAGATCCTTGGCCAGGGCTCCGGTTACCGCGTCGTTCATGGCCGTCACCGTATAGTCCAGGATCACCGGAAGGGCGCTCAGGCCCACGGGCCCGGCGAAACCTACCGGCGCGCCGGTGAGGCGCTCCACGTCCGTATCGGAAGCCAGGCTCAGTTCCGACGCTTTAAGCGCCGCGGCGAGTTTTACCTCGTTTACGTCCAGATCCCCCCGGATAGCCACCGCGAAGAACGCCTCAGGGTATACCTCCGGCGCGGCGCTGTCGGAAGCCGGCCGGCGGCGTTCCAGGTTTCCGCAGCCCGGCGCGCCCGAAAGATCCAGTTCCACATTCACCGCCCGGTAGATAAGGGTCTTGATAAAAGCCTTCGCGCCGGTCTTGAGGAAGCCGCAGAGTTCCTCAATGGTCCTTACCGCGGGGGTGTCGATTTTTTCGAGAGGAGGCGTGGAGGCCGCCGCCTTTTTCGCCATATCCGCCGAGGGGCGGGGGCTATAGTCCGGCCCGCAGCCCGCCTTTTCCACGTTGGCGGCGTAGTCGCAGGATCCGCAGAGAAGCAGGGTGTTGTCGCCAATAGCGCTCTCCACCATGATCTCTTCGGAGCCGCTTCCCCCCATGGCCCCGGAATCGGCCTGGACGGGGATCACCGTAAGATCGCAGCGTTTGAAGATCCGCCGGTATGCCCGGCCCATGGCCTGGTAAGTCTCGTCCAGGCTGGCCTCCCCGGTATGGAAGGAGTAGGCGTCTTTCATCATAAATTCCCGGCCCCGCATTACCCCGTAGCGGGGGCGTATCTCGTCCCGGTACTTGGTGTTGATCTGGTAAAGGATGAGGGGAAGCTGGCGGTAACTGGAAAGATCGTCCCGCACCAGGCTGGTAAAGGCTTCTTCCGCCGTGGGGGAAACCACAAAATCCGCCCCCAGCCGGTTTTTAAGCCGCATCAGGGCGTCCCCGTAGGCGTCCCAGCGGCCGGATTCCTTCCAGAGTTCCCCCGGCACCACCACGGTGGGTTTTATTTCGAGACCGCCGATGGCGTCCATTTCCTCCCGGATAATCCGCTCCAGCTTACGGAAGGACCGGAGCCCCAGGGGCAGGTAGGCGAAAAGACCGTTGGCGAGTTTGCGGATCATCCCTCCACGGAACATCAGCCGGTGACTGGTGATCACCGCGTCGGCGGGAACCTCCCGCAGGGTGGGGATAAAAGTCTGGGAAAATTTCATGGTTTCCCCATTATAGTGAAAGGCTTAAAACCATGCTACGTGCCGGACCGGTTTCAAAACCGGCCGCTTTCAGCGCCGCCTTTAAAGATCAGTAATGGGGCGGCTTTTTTTCCGGCATGTCTTCCAGTTCCCGGGAAATCCGGGCCAGACGGGCCTTTAGGACGCCGTGTTCGGCGCTTATCCGTTCGACAAGGACATTCCGATCCACCACTTCGCCCTGCAGCCGGGTAAGAAAATCCTCCAGATAGGCCAGCCTGGTTTCAATCCGGGCAAAGCGTTCCTCAAGTTCACCTTGGTTCATGGGGTAAGTATAAACTCCTAATTGCATGAGGGGCTAAAAAAACGCTATAGTAGAATCAAGAAATATAAACGGGGGCCAGCATGGCTGAAAACTACGATTTCACAATAGACGAACTGGGAAAGAGAAGCATCAAGTCACCCATCGCCATGTCTACAACCGAGGGCGATCTTATGGCCAACTACGTGACGGATAACCAGTTTGTGCGTCTGGGAACGGATATAAAGCTGGGCGCCCAGGCCCCGGTTAAACGGAGCCAGGTGTTGGAATGCGCCGGCCCCCGGGAGATGATCTACTTCATGCCCGCCCACGTGCACGCGGGAATCGTCAGCTGCGGAGGCCTGTGTCCGGGCATCAACGACGTGATCCGGGCCATAGTCCGCTGTCTCTGGTACCGTTACGGGGTAAAACGGATTTCCGGAATCCGCTACGGTTACAAAGGCTTCCTCCCCGAATATAAATACGGCATCAAAACCTTGGACCCGGATATTGTGGACGATATCCACAAATTGGGGGGCACCTTCCTGGGAAGCGCCCGGGGCGGGGGCAGGGAAGTGAGTCAGATCGTTGACGCCATGGAGCAGCTCAACCTCAACGTGCTTTTTACTATCGGCGGGGACGGAACCCAGCGGGGGTCTCTGGATATCGCCGAGGAAATTGACAAGCGGAGGCTCAAGGTTGCCCTGGTGGGGATACCCAAGACGGTGGATAACGATCTTAACCTGGTACAGCGTTCCTTCGGCTTTGAAACCGCGGTGGACAAGGCGGTGGAAGTGGTGGCCGCGGCCCACATGGAGGCCAGTTCCGCCATCAACGGCATCGGCCTGGTAAAGGTAATGGGCCGGGAATCGGGATTTATCGCCGTTCATACCGCTTTGGCCAGCCACGAGGTGAATTTCGTGCTGATCCCGGAGGTTCCCTTCAACCTGGAGGGTTACAACGGCTTCCTCCGCCACCTGGAGGAAAGGCTGGTAAAGCGGAACCACGCGGTTATCGTGGTTGCCGAGGGGGCCATGCAGGATCAGCTT
>JAITQR010000249.1 GCA_031288815.1 Treponema sp. | reverse complement strand
TCAGAACCCGGCATATCGTGGAGGACGGGAGCCGCTATTTCGGCCCCTTCCCCAATATCCAGTCGGTTGACCTGCTCCTGGATCTGGTGGAGAAGCTTTTCCCCCTGCGGAAATGCCGGCGCTTCAGGAAGCGGGAGAGCCCCTGCATGTACTACCACATCGGCCGCTGTATGGCCCCCTGCTGCGGGAAGATCGGCCTTGAGGAATACGCCGTCCAGGTGCGCCGGGTGGAACAGCTTCTTACGGGCTCCGCCTCGGGAGAGGGGGCAAACGGGGAGCTTATCCGGGATCTGGAGGAGGAGATGGGAAGGGCGGCGGCGGAACTGAAATTCGAGCGGGCCGCCCAGCTCCGCGACGCCATCCGGGCCATGGGGGATCTTTCCGGGGACAGCGCGGTGGTGGACTTCGATCCCGAGGGCCGGGACTATATCGCCTGGGCCACCGAGGGGGTCTTTACCACCTTTACCGTCTTCTCCATGCGGGGGGGCAAGATGACCGGCCGGGAACTCTACCGCACCCGATCCGCCGCGGACGAGGGGGAATCCCTGGAGACCTTTATCGCCTCCTACTACGATCCCGGCCGGCCCCCGCCGGCGAAGATATACCTCCTGCCGGAGCCGTCCTCCTCGAAAAAGGCCGGTGACGGGGCCTCCCTCTTTGTTTCCCCCGATACCCTGGCCCGGTGGTTCAGGGAGCAGTTCCGTTTCGAGCCGGCCGTCTCCGTTCCCACGGAAAAACACCACACCACGGTGCTGGCCATGGCCCGGCAGAACGCCCTGGAGGATCTGCGGAGGAGGCTGCGGGAACGGGGCGCCGGACCCGCCCTGGACGAACTGGTCCTGGCCCTGGGCCTGAGAAGGCGGCCGGAGTGCATCGAGGGATTCGATATCGCCCAACTGGACGGGAAACACCCGGTGGCCTCCCTGATCTCCTTCAAGGACGGGGTTCCGGACAAGAAGAACTACCGCTACTTCAAGCTCCGCACCGTGGTGGGCGTGGTGGACGATTTCGCCGCCATGCGGGAGGCGGTACAGCGCCGCTACTCCCGGCTCATCCGGGAGGGGAAGGAACTCCCCGATCTGGTGCTGATCGACGGCGGCATCGGGCAGGTAAACGCCGCCAAGGGAGTGCTGGACGAGCTGGGCCTGGATCTTGACCTGGTGGGCCTGGCCAAGCGGGACGAGGAACTCTGGCTTCCCCGGGCGAAGGAACCGATCCGGCTTTCCAAACGTTCCGAGGCCCTCAAGGTGCTCCAGCAGCTCCGGGACGAGACCCACCGTTTCGCCACCGGGCTGAACCAAAGGCTGCGATCCGGGGATCTGCTCTTCCCGGCCCTGGAATCGGTGGACGGCATCGGCCCCAAACGGGCGGCGGCGGTGATGAAAGCCTACGGGTCTGTGGCGGACATAGCCGCCGCCCCGCCGGGGGAGATCGCCGAACGCTGCCGGCTCAGCCTCCCGGCGGCCAAGGCGGTCCGGGCCGCGGCGCGGCTTGCCCTGGAAGACGCGGAAGCCCGGAAGGAGGCGCTCAAGCCCGCCGGGGAGCGGAAGCGGAGCCGCCGGAGCAAAGCCGGATCACTGGCGGCGCAGGCCCTGGCCGCGGAGACGGCGGCGGAGGGGGAAGCGGAGTACGGCGGGGAGAATGGTACTGAAACCGCCTCTTAATGAACATCCGTTGAATTATAATCGCCGATTCGGTATACTTTTCTTGGAGGCTTCATGAAAGGCGAGGATGATCGGCGGATACGGAAGACCAGGGCGGCCTTAAAGCAGGCCTTCATCAATCTGTTATCCAAAAAAGACATCAAGGAAATATCCGTCCGGGAACTGACGGAGCAGGCGGATGTAAACCGGGGAACCTTTTATCTTCACTACCGGGACGTGTACGACTTTTTTACGCATATAGAGGGAGAGGTGCTGGCGGAATTCGAGCGGTTCATCCAAACCTACCAAAACCACCCGCCCCTGCAACTGTCCCTGCTGCTCAACCTGTTTCAATATATCGTGGAAAACGCGCAGGTTTTCCAGGCCATCCTGAAAACCGGGGAGACCAAATTCCTGGACCGGCTTATCGAGATATGCCGTCCCCCGGATACCGCCGAATTTGAGCGGCTCTACGAAAACTGGACGCCGGAGCATTACCACTACAACTACGATTTTGTCGCTCACGGCTGCGTGGCGATGCTGCGGCGCTGGCTGAAACAGGGTATGCCCGAAACGCCTGAATATATGGCCGAACTGGCGGAGCGGATGATCCTCAGCTGTGTGGAGAATTTCCGTTAGCGGGAAACAAATGGCGGGAAACAGCAAAAAAACCTTTGCCGCCTTCGTCGCGGCTCGGGAGCGTTACCGGGAGGAACTGGGGGCTCTGGAACGGAAAGTCCCCGGACTGGGAAAACTACAGCAGGAACTGGTGGACAGGCGTTCCGGCCCCGCCTACCCGGTGGAGACTCCGGTGGTGTACAACCGCGCCCTGGACGATGTGGGACCGGCCGACCGGATCCGGCTTATCCTGGTGGCGGACAACCCCGGCCGGAGGGAACAGGCGGCGGAGAACCGGCGCTATCTGGTGGGTCCTTCGGGCAAGATCGCCGAGGCTTTTTTCCGGAACAACCCGGAACTGGGTATCGATTTCCACCGGAACGTGGTGATTCTGAACAAAACCCCCGTCCATACCCCCCGGACCGCGGATCTGGCCGAACTCTGCCGCCTGGACCCCGAAATTGCCGGTCTGGTTGAGGCAAGCCAGCGGATCATGGCCGCCCTGCTCCTGGAATTTCACCGCGCCCTTGCCCCCGCGCCGGTATGGATAAGCGGCTGCTCCCAGATGCGGCGGGGCGGAATTTTCGCGGCCTACACGGAAAGCCTGGCCCGGATCTACTCCGAAAAGGCCAATGCCGCGCTCAGGGAATCCCTCTTCCTCTACCGCCACTTTTCCATGAACCAGTTCACCATCCACCTGCGCCAGGAGACCCGGCCCGGAGAGAAAACGGAGGAAACCCTTTTGCGGATAGGCAGGGCCTACCGGGAACGGATACTGGGAAAGTATGTCTTTTAGGCTAATCAAACTCCTAGCTTGAGGGGGAAGCCGTTTCCTTCACGATGAGTCGGAATTTATCGGCTACCGAGACAAAGAGATCCACCAGCACCGGGTCAAAATGGGTTCCCTTTCCCTGGGAGATGATATTCGTGGCTTCCTCATGGGTATAGGACTTTTTGTAGGGCCGCCGGGCGATTAAGGCGTCGTATACGTCGGCGATGGCCATAAGGCGGCCCGGAAGGGGGATGTTGTAGCCTTTGAGGCCGTAGGGGTAGCCGCTGCCGTCCCATTTTTCGTGGTGAAACCCGGCCAGCACCTTGCCGTAGCCCAGCACGCTGGCGGCGGTGGAATTCTCATCCAGATCCGTTTGTATTTCCTCAATGATCTTTACCCCCATAAGGGTATGTTTTTTCATTTCGTTGAATTCATTTTCCGCCAGTTTACCGGGTTTACGCAGGATATCGTCTTTTATTGAGATTTTTCCCAGATCGTAGAGGAGGGTTGACTGGAGGAACAGATCTTTTTCCCAGGAACTGATAACGTCATGGTAGACATTGTTTTTGATCAGCACGTCAAGCAGCACCTCCACATATTTCCGGGTTCGTTCCACGTGGCCGTCGCCTACCTCGTCCCGGCGCTCCACCAGCTCTATGACGGTCTTCAGCAGCCGGTTTTGCAGATCCCCCATGGCGGCCTTGTTGTTCTGAACGAGGGCCGCTATTTTCATCTCGTAGTCGAGAATCGTCTTCGCCTGGGATTCGGCCTGAAGGTGAAGTTCCAGGCGTTTAAGCAAAAAGGAGGGATAAAAAGGTTTCAGGATAAAATCCGCCGCCCCCAGGCCGAAGGCTTTGGCCTCTTCCTTAAGGCTGTTATTGGCGGTGAGAAAGATAACCGGAATCTCCGCGGTACGGGAATCGGCTTTAAGGCGCTTCAGCACCTCAAACCCGTCCATTTCGGGCATTTGGATATCCAAAAGAATCAGATCCGGCCGGACGCCGGAGGCAAGCGCGGTAAAGAGCTCTTTTCCCGATGAGGCTGTGCTAACCTGGTAATTATGTTTTAGGACACTAACTCCTACCGTCAAATTGACAAGACAATCGTCCACAAGAATGATTTTTTTAAGGGGGAACATCTTTTATCCTTATTGAACTTCTGTATG
>JAITQR010000244.1 GCA_031288815.1 Treponema sp. | reverse complement strand
GTCAGGATCAGCGCGTCCCGGCTCTCCAACGAAACGTCGTATTCATCCCCAGCCCCTTTCGTAACGCCGCCGCCTTCCCATAGAATCTTTCCGCAACGGCGGCCCGAAGAGAGTTTTAGTGTACAGGAACAGGCTTTATCGGAAGTGTTCAAAAGCCAAAGATAGTCTTCCCCGTTCCCCAGGCTTATCCTTGCGTGAATTGTATTGTCGCTAAGCTGAACCGCTGGCTTCCGCCCCGCAAGGGACAGAAGCTCCCTGAAAAATTTCGCTGTTCCGGAATCGTGGAGCCGCCCGTACCGGGCCGAGACAAAGGCGCCGATGAGGAGGGTCTTCCCCTTGCCCCAGGTATTACTCACCACGATGGGATCGCCTTCATAGTAGGCGCGGGGGGAAGCCCCCTTTAATTCGTAAGTCTGGAGGTACCCCTCACCGCCTATGCCTGTTCCGAAAATATTAAACTCTATATCGGTAAGGATATCCGGCATAAATTCCACACGCTTCTGGGAGACGCCAAAAACCTCATCAAACCCGTAATTCGGCTGGACGGCGCCCGCGTGGAGCATGTCGCCAAAATAAGCGGGGCAGGCCTCGCAGATAAGGAAACCCCCATCCCTTACCCAATTCTTGAGCTTTTCGGCATGCCCGTGATCCAATGAAACCGGATAGGGGAAGTACAGAACCTCGTAATCGCGGATATGGTCGATATGGACAAAATCGGCTTGAATATTGTTGTCAAAAAAGCCCTGATAGGCCCCGATGACAGTACGGGGAAACAGATGCTCGTTGCCGGCCATGGAGTGTAAATACGACGCGACGCCGCATTCCGGCGCATAAAGGATGCCGACTTGGCCTTTCGCGCATTTTGACTCCATGAGGCCTTTCTGTTCCGGGCTGTTGGCCCACCCGGCTATCTTCGACGCCATCCGTGAACGGCCGGTTCTGCCCCCGTCCATCTCGTAGGGCGCGAAAGCGCCGAAAAGGGGACCGTCCAACAGAGGCCGGTACCGGGGATAGAGCAGACCCCGGCTGCCGGAGGCTATGGACATCAGGTTCCATATACGGAGATCTTTTTCATCGGCTACGCGGCCGTCATTGGCCGGGCGGCCTTTAAGCTGCGGCTGAAGCCACAGGTGACCCCCCTGGGCTTCGGCATGCCAAAAAGTTTTACCCCGGCTGCCTGCCCGGGTTACATCGGCGGCGCCGAAAAGACGCCAGGGCTCGTTGCCATGCCGGCAGGGGACCCAGGTAAACCCGTAGACTTCCACCAGTTCGGCGGATTTCCATTCGTCGCAGCCCGCCCTTTCCCTGGAGCCGAAAGTAGAAGCCACGCCGTGGGCGGTCATAAGGTTATCGGGGTCCGTTTTACGAATGGTATCTATTTTCCACCCCACGTTACTGTAAAAATGATCATGGCAAAACGAAATCCAATCCGCCGATTCAGGATAAAATCCCAACGCCCGGGGACGGCCTATCTCTTCAAAAGAGGTGTAACTGTAGCGTTTCCAGGCCCGGCAGAGATTTTTTATCTCTCCGTATTTTTCTTCGAGCCATTTTTGATAAACCCTGATAGTATCGGGACAATAGCAGACACCGCTGCCGTAATTAACTTCATTCTGGACATCGTAGCCCAATAGAGCAGGATGGGATTTGTAGCGATCGGCCAGTTTGGCAAGGAAATTGGCGTTAAGATCCCTGGCCGCCTTTTTATCCAGGCAGAGCCCCCCGTTAAACCCGCCCGAGGCGGTACTGGCCCCCATCCCGGGGTACCGTGGTTTTCCGTTTTCATCCACCGGCAAAAATTCCGGATATCTGGCGGCCAGCCATTCAGGAATACTGGTAGACATTTCGGCGATGATGGTTTTTATGCCATATTTAGCCGCCAGATCCAGCTGGCAGTCATAATCGTCCCAGTCGAAAACGCCGGGGGCGGTCTCAATGGCGCCCCACATAAACCAGTGGCGGAAAATATTGACGCCGTCTTCCGCCGCCCGCTGATAATCCCGTTCCCAGTCCTCTTTGGGAGGATTGGACTTCCGGAAATACACGGCCCCATAGGGGAATTGTATTGGTATAGTCCGCATGATATTAACCTTATACATGAAAAATATGATGTCGGCCAGTAAAAATCATAACGCCCCCTCCCCAAAGCTCCCGCCAGGCCCCGCCGGCCTACCGTAATCCGAAACCGGCGGAAATTTCAAAGCAAAGCGGGAAACTTTATGCTATACTAAACCCATACCATACCAGGAGCGGAACATGATAGCCCTACCTATTTCCCTGTCAGAATTTGAAAAGGCCGGCGCGGGGGGCTCAAGGCCGGCGGAACGGAAGAGTTCCGGCGCAAGCGGCGTCCCGGCGGCGTGCCGCAAGGCGGTGATGGAGTTCCACATCCGCCGGGAAGTCCGGGAAGAGTACGGCCTGGAACACCGGCTTTTCTCCCTTACCGGCAACGTGGTGCTGATCGACCTGCGGAAAGTGCGGGAACTGGCGGCAAAGTTTAACGCCAAAGTGGATCCCCGGCACCCGGAGCGTTTCATCAGGGCGGGCCAGCTCTACGCCATGGGCCTTATCGACGAGATCCTCCACTACCTGGTGGCCCTGTACCGGGAGCAGGTGCAGCCCGATATGTT
>JAITQR010000231.1 GCA_031288815.1 Treponema sp. | reverse complement strand
ATCCAGAAGAGAGGCGCGTCCGGGGCGTCATCTATGTGGACATACTTCCCAACATGGAATGTATCGGAAGCTTCCTCCGCAAGTTCTTCCGAAACCCGTAATTCTTTCAGCGAAACCGCGCTGATCGCCTCGTCCAGCAGCCCGCTGAATTCTGCCAGTGACATTGCCGGAGACAAATTTACTCTGTTTTCCATATAAAACTCCCCTGATCGATGGTTTAACCCCCATACGGAGGTCCATATTTGTGCGTCAAATATAGCAGGCTTGATCTGTCATACATTGCCAGAGTTATTTTGTGAAAAATATTTTTTGATCTGCCGTTTTATGACAGGGTAATGGTAAATTGACAGTTTTGCGAAACGTTACGATCACGCTGCCGGCAATTTAACGCGGCAAAAGAAATTGGCTATGGAGCCAGCGAAAAGCGGCGCCTGGCATTAGCCGCGCAAGGGATTGAAGCGGAAATCCCGCAAGCCCCATACAGTGGGGCTGAGGAATTGGAGCGGAAAGCCCGGTCCACCGCCGGAGGCGGGGGATGCGCCCAAAATTAAAAAGACACCCCCGGCGTCCGATAGAGGTCAATAATACCCTCTTCAACAGGCTCCTGGCAGGCAGTCAGTGTTGAGAAAGTGAACGGGATGGGAGTATAGCATACTTTCCGCTTTTGCCCTAAAAAAGGAATTGCGCCCCTGGTGAATAAGTTCGATGATTTTCTTGACTTTTTTATCGATTTAACTTTATCGTAGATTGTTAAAACAGGTAAGGATAGATTGTGGCCAAACGGAAAATTCCCGCCGCTCCCTCGGTGCGCCGGCTTCCCTCGTATCTGCTCACCATCCGGCAGCTGCAAAGCGAGGGATGTGAGTATATTTCCGGGACATACATCGCCCAGGAACTGAATCTTGAACCTATCCAGGTGCGGAAGGATCTTTCCATAACCGGTATTATCGGAAAACCCAAAAAGGGTTACCCGGTGGATAGTCTGATCGGGGCTATTGAACATTTTCTGGGCTGGGACGAAACCCAGGACGCGGTATTGGTGGGAGTGGGGAATCTGGGCACGGCCCTGCTGGGTTACGAGGAATTCCGGCTTCACCGGCTCAATATCGTGGCGGCCTTTGACACCAACCCCCGGAAAATTGGAAGCCGTATCCACGGAGTGCCGGTTCTCTCCGTTGATACCCTAGATATCCAGATTGGCGGCTTCGGGGTAAAAACCGCGATTCTGACAGTCCCTTCCCCTTTCGCCCAGGAGACGGCGGATCGGCTTGTCAAGGCGGGCATAGAGGCTATCTGGAATTTTACCAACACAAAACTTAAGGCGCCGGAGCATGTGGTTGTCCAGAAAGAGGACCTTTCTTCCGGCTACGCCATGCTCTGCGTCATGAGGCGGGCAAAACAGATGGAAGCGGATGGAAGCGGCTGATCAAGACCCTTCGCCGGGCTCGCTCCGGCTTGAAACCCAGGCGGAGATGTTCGCCAACCGGCTGCGGAAGCGTTACCGCCACCTTGCCAAATGGGCAAAACGCCGGGGGGCGGGGTTTTTCCGGCTCTACGATCGGGACATTCCGGAAATTCCCCTGGTTCTGGATTTTTACGGGAGCTTGTTTCCGAAGACCGCGGCGGATTCCGGTGAAACGGCAGACCCCCGCGCCTCGGCGAGCCAGGACGGCAGGGCGGCGCTGGCCGGGGCCCTCTACAAACGGCCCTACGAAAAGGACGAGGCGGAGGAGCGGCTTTGGCTTGCCCGGATGCGGGCTGCCGCCTCGGCGGCCCTGGATATACCGGAAAGCCGTGTTTTTATCAAAGAGCGGAAACCTCAGCGGGGTATGGACCAGTACGAAAAATTTGGAGGGGAACACGCGGGTCTTAAGGCAAGGGAAGGGGGGCTTAAGTTTTGGGTGAACCTTTCGGATTACCTGGACACGGGGATCTTTCCGGACCGGCGGCTCCTGCGGGCGAAGATTCGGGAAGAGGCGGCGGGGAAAAGGATCCTCAATCTTTTTGCCTATACCTGTTCCCTTTCCGTCTACGCCGCGGCGGGGAAGGCGGCCGGGGTGGACTCGGTGGATCTTTCCAACACCTACCTGGACTGGGGCAGGCGTAACTTCGCCCTTAACGGTCTTGAGGACGGCGGCCCAAAGGAAGAACCATCTTTCCGTTTTATCCGCGCCGACGTCTTCCATTTTCTCGCGGAAAAGCAAAGGCAGGGCAAAACCTGGGATCTTATCGTCCTGGACCCGCCGACCTTTTCCAATTCAAAAAAAATGGAGAGAACCCTGGATGTCAGGCGGGATCACCGGGAACTTATCGAGGGGTGTCTGGCGCTTCTTGCGCCGGGGGGAAGGCTCTGGCTCAGCGTGAACGCCAGGGCTTTCAAGCTTGCGGAGCGGGATTTTCCCGGCCTTACGCTTATCGATATGACGGAAAAGCTGCGGGACGAGGATTTCCGGAACCGGAGAATACCGGTATGCTATGTTTTTGAAAAGGGCAATTGATTACCGATGAAAGGAAAAATGAAAAAAGCGTCTGTTTTTCCTCCCCGTGTTGTCCGTTCCCTCAGACTCCCGTTTCTTAGCGTCTGGGCCGCGGTTCTGCTCCTGGGGGCTTGTGTAAATATGGGGGAAGCGGAAAAGCCCCCTGAGGAAAAAGACCCGCCGGTGCCGGCGGCCGGCGGCGCTGGCGGCAATACCGGGAGCGGTGACGGCGGCGGTGTTCCGGACAATGGGCTTAACCGGGAGGCTTTCCGGAAATTCCTTCCGGAAACCCTGGATTACCTTGAGGCCCTTTCCCGGGCCTTCGCCAGTCAGGACAGGGAATATCTCCTCTCCCAGGGGGAGGAAAACTACGAAGCCGCGGTTAAACCCTATTACGACGAAGGCTCGTACCTGGCCATGCTGTACCGCGCCGGAACCTATGCCGTGGACAGCCCCTGGGACAGCGGCCGGCCGCCGCGTCTTGAGCCGGGGGAAATTCTGGGTATCGAATACCTTGACTGGGAGGAACAGGGTCCCATGCTGGCGATCCGGGGAAGACTAAGGACAAAAACAGAAACTCTGCCCTGCAAGATCGTGCTTGCCTGGCGGCTCAGGACGCCCAAGATCCTGGGGGTGTACCCGTGAAAGACCCGGCGTAAGTTTGGCTTTCCCCCGATACTGAAGCTGCCGGCAGGCTGATTCGCGGCGAGGGGTTTAATAGAGTTGTTCGGAAGCTTCAGTTTTCGAACAACAGCCGCTTGGAAACAATACCCATGAGCCCGTTCACCCGGGGAGTTTCAGGACGAGGTTGTTGATTTGAGGCTTTTCCAAAATCTCGGTTTTTGGAAAAAGTTCGTGTGATAATATTATTCATAAGGGGAGAATATATGCCGGGGAAAAAGCAGGATTCTGTCAATTTCTACATATTTTCCGTCTGTTTTCTGTTTTCGGTGGTAATCATATTCGGCGTTATTATTTACCTGATAACCGCCCGTGAAATGAAACGGCAGCTTGGCAACAGGG
>JAITQR010000199.1 GCA_031288815.1 Treponema sp. | reverse complement strand
GGCGGGAATCGAAAGGTTTATGTTCCGCAGCACCGTTATGTTGTGGTTGTAGGCGAAGCTGACATCCCGGTACTCAATATTCCCCCGCGCCTTTTCCAGGGCCAGGGCGCCGCTCTTATCGGTAATGTCGGGTTTTATCCGCATGATCTCCAGAAAGCGGTTGAAACCCGCCATGCCGGTGGTGAACTGTTCGACAAAATTCTGGAGCCTCCTAACGGGCTGGAGAAAGGCGTTTACAAAAAGGTTGCAGGCGATAAGTTCCGCAAGGCTCATCCTTCCCCGCATGATAAGAAAGCCCCCCACGGCGATGACCATTACGGTGAGGATATGGGTAAGGAACTCCAGCCTACTCTGGAAGTTCGCCATGGAGCGGTAGTAGCTCTTTTTGGCGTTCTTGAAATTCTCGTTGCCGCCACGGAATTTTTTGGTTTCGTAAATCTCGTTGGTAAAGGCCTTGGCGACCCGCGCTCCGGATATGCTGGATTCCAGGGACGCGTTGATCTCCGCGGTGCGTTCCTTGACCATCCGGGAAGCCTTGGTCATGGTCCTCCGGGAATGGATGGTGTGAACTACCATCAGGGGAACCGCCACCGCCAGGAGCAGGGCCATCTCCCAGCGGATGGTAAAGACCAAAACAAAAGAACCCAGCAGGGTGA
Organism: Treponema sp.; assembly: GCA_031288815.1. The sequence continues at coordinate 4,525 of JAITQR010000199.1, read as the reverse complement.
GTGTGGAGATAAAGAGATCCTCTGGGCCGTGGTGGGAAAGCTCCGTAACCTCAAAAAGATCCGTGGTAACCCGGGACATAAGCTGGCCCGTGCGGTTGTTGTCGTAGAACGAAAAGGAAAGGGTCTGCAAATGGCTGAACAGATCCCGTCTCATGTCCGCCTCGATGTAGGTACCCACGGTATGGCCCCAGTAGGTAACGAACCAGGTAAAGGCCATCCTGAGTATGTAGATAAGGAACATAGAAGCGATCATGACAAAGAAGATCCGGTAGAATTTTCCGGACAGAAGCCGCTCGATGGTGTATTTGGCCATCATGGGGAAAGCCAGATCCACGGCGGCGATCAGGGAGGCGCAGATCATATCCGCGCAGAAAAGCTTCCAGTGGGGACGGTAGTAGGAGGCGAAGACCCGCAGGGCCGGCCGGTGGAAATTGTTTTTTACGAAATTATTCTTGCTAGGCATGGCGCTTAATTCGTTATATCATTTTAACCGGTATATGCCAACGGCGCTGCCAACGACACTTGTTGACGGCAACGCCGGCGGTACTGCCGACAGTTTGGGAGCCTCCGCCGAAGCGGGGTTCCCCCGAAAGAGGCGCTTATGAAAACGGCGGTAGTTTACTATTCCTATGACGGCGGTTCGGTTCTGGTTGCCCAGGCTCTGAAAGACCCCCTGCAGGCGGATATTTTCCGGATCGAGACCCAGGATGAAAAGAGGCGCGGCGGCCTGGCGAAGTACGTCTGGGGAGGCAGGCAGGTTTTTTCCCATGCCAAGCCCGCCCTGAAGCCCCTGGCGCTGAAACCGGAGGACTACGATCTTATCGTGGTAGGCGGCCCGGTCTGGGCGGGTTCCCCCGCGCCGGCCCTGGTTTCCTGGCTTGACGCGGCAAAGCTCAAGGGGAAAAGGATCGCCCTTTTTCTCTGCCACCGGGGCGGCAGGGGCAAGGCCATGGAGAAGCTTCGGGCTCTGCTGGAGGGAAACACCGTAGCAGGGGAGATCGACTTTACCGGCCCCCGGAAAATGGCGGAAAACGGGGAGTTGGCGCTGAGGATCAGTAGCTGGGTCAAGCCCCTTAAAGCCTGATAACGCCGCCGCCTACCACCGTGTCCCCGTCGTACATTACCGCGGCCTGACCGGGGGTGAGGGCCCGCTGGGCCTGGTCGAATTCTATCCGGATTTCGTCTTCCCCGGTTTGTTCCGCGGTGGCCCACTGTTCCGCCTGGAGGTAGCGGGTCTTTACCCGGACGCGGACGGGTCTTTCCAGCCGGGGGAGGGCGATAAGGTTTATGTTTCCGGCCCTCAGGGTTTTTGAGTAGAGATCCGCCTCCGGCCCCAGGGTTACGGTGTTGGCGGCCGTATCCTTGGCGCTAACGTACACCGGCTCGTTCATGGCCACCCCCAGGCCCCGCCGCTGGCCGATGGTGTAGCGGACAAGGCCCCGGTGCCTCCCCAGAATTTTTCCCGACTTGTCCACGATGTCCCCCCCGGGGTAGGGCTTCCCGGCCCGGCGTTCCATAAAGGCGCCGTAGTCCCCGTCGGGGACGAAGCAGATATCCTGGCTGTCCGGTTTTTCCGCGTTGGCGAAGCCCAGTTCCGAGGCCATCTCCCGTACCTGGCTCTTGTTCATGCCTCCCAGGGGGAAGCGGGTTTTTTCGAGCTGTTCCTGGGTAAGGCAGTAGAGCACGTAGCTCTGGTCTTTTTTGAGATCCGCCGCCTTTTTCAGGAGGAACCTGCTTCCTTCCCGTTCTATCCGGGCGTAGTGGCCGGTAACCAGGAGATCGAAACCCAACTGGCCGGCCCGGTAGAGAAGCCGTTCGAATTTGATGTAACGGTTACAGTCTATACAGGGGTTGGGGGTGGCCCCGGCCTCGTAGGTTTCCACGAAACGGCGGATCACCTCGTCACGGAAGGCTTCGGTAAAATTCAGCACATAGTGGGGCATTCCCAGGCGGTAGGCCGCTTGCCGGGCGTCGTTCACATCGGCCAGGGAACAGCAGCCCCGAAGCCGTACACCGGGGGCGGCGTTTCCCGCTCCGTCCTCTCCGCTATAGAGCTTGAGGGTAACGCCGGCGCACCGGTAACCCTGTTTCAGCATCAACGCCGCCGCCACGGAACTGTCCACCCCCCCGGACATGGCGATAAGCGCTTTCAGGAGATCTTGTCCATTACCGCGGCGATCTCCAGCTCGCAGGAACGCATGGCCAGGATAGTCCGGCCAATCACCTTGTCCAGATCCCAGCCCAGCATGGCCGCGCCCTTTTCGATAACTTCCCGGGAGCAGCCGGCGGCAAAGTTCGCCGCCTTGTACTTCTTCTTGACGGACTTTACTTCCATGTCCATGACGCTTTTGGAAGGCCGGATAATCGCCGCCGCCCAGATAAGCCCGGTAAGCTCATCCGTGGCGTAGAGGACCTTCTCCATCTCGTGTTCCGGTTTAATGTCCACCGTAAGTTCGTAGCCGTGGCTGCATACCCCGTGAATCAGGGCCTGGTCGGCGCCCCCCGCCCGGAGCAGTTCCGGCGCTTTAAGACAATGCTGATCCGGATATTCCTCAAAATCAATGTCATGGAGAAGCCCCACCACGGCCCAGAACTCCTCCTCGTCCCCATAGCCCAGCTCTTTTGCGTACCAGCGCATTACCCCCTCCGCCGTCAAGGCATGCTGGATGTGGAAGGGATCCTTGTTGTGTTTCCGCAAAAGCTCCCAGGCCTGCCGCCGGGACAAAGCCGATTTTAATCCGCCCATGGGCTTATTATAGCAAGGGGGCCTTGTAAAGGGTAAGAGGGCGAATCACAAAACGGCGTTTTCACCTTTATAATCCGAAATTTGGACGGGGCTTTTATTCGTAGCGAAGGGTTTAATACCCCGCCCTTTAGGGCGTTCTTAAGGTATTAAACCCTGAGTCTAACCACCACGGGAGAACAACATACTTCGCCCTTCAGGGCGAGGTTGTTGATGCGGCCGGACCGGGCCTTCGCCGGTTTACCAGGCCTTCGGCCTGTCCGGGGGCTCTTCTATACTGACGCTGTCCCCGGACTGCCGGATGATATAGAAACCCTGCTTCAGCCCGTAGTCATACACATTACCGGGAATCACCGCCGCGGCCACCGCCCCGTACAGCTTTCTTTTGTCATGGTGCAGATCAAAATACCGCCGCAGCTTTTCCATCCTTTCGATATGTTCCCGGATATCGTTGCTGTTCGCCTGGGTTTTTACCTCCACCGCCAGGGCGCAATCGCCGTTCTCAAGGAACACGTCTATCTCCGTATAGATATTGTGTTCTTTGCTCTCGATAAGCACATTGGGGGAAGACTTTTCAAACACATACCCCAGGGCGTTAAACTTTTCCTTGAGGTTGGGAATGAACATATGCTCGATGATCTTGCCGAATTTCCGCCCCAGATCGCTCATCATCTTTTGATTTTGCCGCATGAGCTTTTCGGTTTCCTGAAACTGTTCTTTCAGCTGCCGGTCGGTTTCCCGCCTTTGCTTCTTCAGCTGCCGGTCAGTTTCTTGAAACTGTTCCCTCATCTGCCGGCCGGTTTCCTGGATAACCGCCCAGACCTTTTCAAAGGTGAGTCCCTCGTACCCGGGCGGGAGAGCGGTATTTTGTGGGATTGCCATATACACTGCCTGAAAAATACGTCACGCCGTCTCAAGACGGGGCAACCCGCCGCTCCGCGTTTTGGCGGCGGGGGAATTGTTGCCTGAGCCGGTTCCAAAAGCCGGTTGGTTTTTGAAACAGCCCTGAGCGTGTTCCAAAAACTGAAGTTTTGGAACAGCCTCCCCTGTATAAACAAATATAGGACAGATACCGGGATTGGGCAATGCGCTTCTTTATCAAGGCGGGGAATTCGGGTATACTACCGGTGAATGTATGTTTTCGCGGGGTGTATTCCCGCGTAGCAAGGATGGTCTTGATGAACGCCGCTATCGAAAATTTGAAAATCCGAGGTTTTTTCCAGCAGTGTACCGATGCTGAGGGGCTTTCCCGCCTTATGGACGAGGGGCCTCTTACCTTTTACGAGGGAACCGATCCTACCGGCGGCAGCCTGCATATCGGCCACATGGTTCCCTACTTCGCCTTCCGTCACCTGCGGGAGGCCGGGCATAAGGGGCTTGCCCTGCTGGGCGGCGGCACGGCCCGTATCGGCGATCCTTCGGGCAAGATCGAGACGCGGAAAATGCTGAGCTATGAGCAACTGGACAGGAACACCGAGGCTATCCGGGTTCAGCTTGACAAATTTGTGGGCTTTGACGGTAACGGCGCCCGGCCGGTGAACAACAAGGACTGGCTGGCCGGCCTGAACTACATCGACTTTCTGCGGGAAATAGGGAGCCATTTTTCCGTTAACCGGATGCTCAGTTTCGAGTCTTACAAGATGCGGCTGGAAACGGGCCTTTCCTTTATTGAGTTTAACTACCAGCTTTTACAGAGCTATGACTTCCTGGAACTTTACCGCCGCTACGGCTGCCGGCTCCAGATCGGCGGGGACGATCAGTGGGGGAATATCGTGGCCGGGG
>JAITQR010000198.1 GCA_031288815.1 Treponema sp. | reverse complement strand
TCCACAAAGTCGGTTACTTTGTGGACAGACCTTGCATTTTCTCGCCTAAAGGCTGCGAAAATGCGGTTTTCAAGGAAGTCTGTCCATAATGTGTCCACATTATGGACAGACACTAAGTATCTATTCTGAAACGCGGCCGGTGATCCCAGTTGTGTTCGTAGAACTTTATTCCCGCGTTGTAGCGGCGTTCCGCTTCCAGGGTAGAAGGCGGCCCGTGAGCGGGCAGCACCGTGAAGTCTCCGGGCAGGGAGAGGATCTTGCTCCGCAGGGCGGTCATCTGCACCTTCGCCCCGTAGGCGCTGGCGGTACGGCCCACCAGGCCCGCGCTCAGGCTGTCGCCGGTAAAAAGCAGGCGTTCGGTCAGGAATACGGCGGAATCCGAAGAATGGCCCGGCGTGGAAATAACCTGGAACTTAAAGGAACCCACCGCGATAAGATCGCCGTCCCGTACCATATTGGTCCTGTATTCCCTAATAACCGGGTTTACCGCGTAAATTTCCGTACGGTAGATCCGTTTCAGGGTATCCAGCCCGCGGACGTGGTTCAGGTGATCGTGGGTTATCAGTACGCCGCGAAGGTTGTAATCGTTGTTCTCGATAAACCGCAGTATCTGTTCGGCCATCTCGCCGGGATCGACGATCACCGCCTCCCTCAGCAGGCTGTCCTGACGGGGCAATTCCCGGGACCCGGCGGCGTCCCCGGATTCGTCTTCCTCCGGAATGTCCGTCCCCAGGACATAACAATTGCTAAAACCCTGGCGGCAGTAGTGATAAAAAAGTTTCACCTTAGTCCCCGATTTCGATAATCGCTTCCGCAATGTTGGAAAACTTAAAATTCACCTGTTCCTGCCTGGATTTGAAAAAATAGGTCCGCTTCAGGTTACAGTCCTCAAAATCCGAATCGGTGATGTCCGCGTCGATAAAACGGCTGTTGTAGAGGTTCGAATTGTTAAAGGTGGAATCGGAAATAACCGAACCGCCGAAGTTGAGCTGTACCAGTTCGGAGCCCTCAAAGGTACAGTTCCGCAGGGTGGAGCCGCCAAAGGAAAGGAATTCCAGATTTGAGCTGGAAAAATCGCAGTGGTTAAAAACGGCGAAGTCAAAAAAAACCATCCGCATCAGCGTCTTGGTAAAAAGGCACATGGTAAAGGAGGCCCCGGAGAAACTACAGCCGTAGAATTGCCGGTTGGAAAAATCCATCCCCTCGAAGTGCAGCCCGCAGGCGGAAAGGTTTTTAATCCGCTCCCGCCGGGTAATATAATCGCCGATCCGCTCCACCTCAAGGGCCGGATTTGCCGCGTGGATGGCGCAGGTGTTGGAACCACTGATAGCCGGCCGGCCGCAGCCGGCCGCACAGGGGATAAGGGAAAACATACTGCTATCGTACCCTAAAAATCCCCCCTTGATCGAGGCCCCGGAAAGTAAATGCCGTTACCCTGTCACCATTCCCGGACTTTGAAGCCTTCGGGAGCCTCGGCTACAGCGACCGAATCCCCGGACTGCGCCAGGACATAGAGCCCCTTCTTCTGAGCGTACTCCCGTACATTCCCCGGTACCGTCATGCCGGCCACCGCGCCCACCAGCTTCCTCCGATCGCCCCGTTTGTCCAGTTGTTTCCTCACCTTCTCTATCCGCGCCACGTGATCGTCCACATCCTCCACCGTCAGCTCGGACTTTATCTCCACCGGCATCGCGTAGTCCCCATTCTCAAGAAACATGTCCACTTGGGCAACCGTCCGGTCATTCTCCCAAAACTTCATCGGCCCGCCCCGGGTAAAAGTGTACCCCATAGCCTTAAACTTTTCCCAAAGCTTCGCGGAGACCATTTCCTCAGCCCATTTGCCGAAGGAGTTGTTAAGCCCGCCGATGTTTTTGGACAACTCTTTGATCTGTTTGTTGGCCTCTTCCTGCCGCCGGTCAGCCTCTTCTGACAGCTCCGCGTGCCGCCGATCAGCCTCTTTGGACAGCTCCGCGTGCCGCCGGTCGGCTTCTTTTGACAGTTCCCGAATCTGTCTATCAGTCTCTTGAAACATCATCCAGACTTTCTCAAAGGTCAAACCCTTGGCGGCCTCCGCCGCTTCCGCCGCTGTCATCATCACCCGTCCTCCATAACTACTATGCGTTAGTTAGGTTGTATTTGTCAAGGGATAGGCGGGGCAAAACGCCTTCCCGGCTCCGGAGGGCCTTGTGGAGGACGCGGCTTCTGCTTTTTTTGAGGCGAGAGTTCCTGCCGCAGCTGCTTTCTGAAATCAACAACCTCGCCCTAAATCTCCCCCCGCGATGCGGGCTCTTGGGTATTAAACCCTTCGCTACGAATAAGGCGTCTCGCATGACGGTTTATCCACGCGGATCTATCCCCGCGAAAAACTGAATCTCATTCCGGCCTGTGGCGGTTCGGAATTTTCATAGACCCCCTTGCCGTCGATATATACACTCATCCCTGCCGGTATCCCGGAACCATCCTCCCCCGCGGCCCGGCAGGATACGTCAATGCGGTGACCCTGTAAGCGCAGACCGGTCAGGGAAAAAGACTTCAAACCTGAACGGCAGGGCCAAAACAGAAAGCCGTCCCGCTCCGGTTCTATGCCGGCTATATGACGGATAATCAGATCGATATAAAAAGAATGGTTGTAATCCGCCTCGTCGCTGATAGCTTCTCCGGTAATACTGTTGTAATGTTCCACAAGATACGGCCGCCGGATATCCTGTCCCTGAAAATGCTGCAGGGAATAGGAACGGAGCAGTTTCATAAACCAGCCGTCCAGGGCAAGGCGGTGCTGCTTTGACTGGCATCCTATGGCGTCCAGGGCTATTCCGGTGGTATAAGGCCAGGAAGGCCCATCCCACATACAGCCGTTACGCCCCTTAAAATACTGTTTCTTCCATCCCCCGTCGGCGCTGAAGACCGGGCAGTCCCGGCCCGTGGAGGCGAAGGCGCTGCCGGTGTTGAAAACTTCCGGATCAAAAAGATAGTCCAGGGCGCGGGTATGTTCCCTTCCGCTTATCCCCGCCCAGAGGGGATAAATACCGACAATGTTTTTTACCGGCGCTTTCTCATCGGTCTTGAAATGCAGATCGTAGAAGAACCCGCTTTCCCCGTCCCACATTTTCGTGAGGACATCGTCGCGGACCTTCCCGGCCAGGATAAAAAATTCGGCTTTATCGGGATCTCCCATTATGTCGCAGAGGTACGCGATACCGAGGAGGTTCAGGTAAGTATAAACTGAACGATCCACCCTTTTAAGGGCCGTATAACTTGATTCGTCCCCGGCGTTATCGGGATAGCCGGTAAAGTACCAGTAACTGGGCTGATACTCCTTGCCGGTCAGGCGGTGATCGGTGTCAACCTGCAGGTGATCGTTAATCCCTGTGTGCCGCTTATACACAGCCCGGGCGTTTCTTTTAAAACAGCTCAGCACTTCT
>JAITQR010000019.1 GCA_031288815.1 Treponema sp. | reverse complement strand
ATGAAGGACCGGCCGGTGCTCTTTATCCCCGGCGCCGCGGATTCGCCGGCGAAGGTTGAAGGCAGGCTCCTGGGGATCGGGCCGGCGGGGGAGGTCCTTATCCTGGCCCGGGGGGAGAGCCGGGCCAGGCCCTTTGTCGCCGGGGAACTGCGGGTTTACCAGTAGCTTGTCAAGGATCAAACTGGGGCTGTGGTAAACTGCTCTATCCCCGGATCGCCGAAACGGTGTAGTATCCTGGTTACCCATGAACGACAATTGCGTACGCCTTAACCTGGCGGGCCGGGAAATAATCTTGGTAGGCACCGCCCATGTATCCCGTGAGAGTATCGAGGAAGTCCGCCGGGTTATCCGGGAAGAAAAACCTGACCGGGTCTGTGTGGAACTGGATCAGGGACGTTACGGTTCCATAAGCCAGAAAGACAACTGGGAAAAGCTCAATGTGATCAAGATCCTGAAGGAGGGGAAAGGCTTCCTCCTCATTGCGAACCTGGTGCTTTCCGGCTTTCAGCGGCGGCTGGGGGACGAACTGGGGGTAAAGCCCGGGGAGGAAATGAAGACCGCCGTGGAAGCCGCCGAAGAGCTGGGGGTTCCCTTCGATTTCTGCGACAGGGATGTGCAGATTACCCTGCGCCGGGCCTGGACCCGCTGCGGTTTCTGGAACAAGTGCAAACTTCTGGCTTCCCTTCTGTCCGGGGCCTTTACCACCGAAAAACTGAGCAGCGGGGAAGTGGAAAACCTCAAGAAGGCCAGCGAACTGGACGGCATGATGGCGGAGCTTTCCGATTACCTTCCCCCGGTCAAGACCACCCTGATAGACGAAAGGGATCGTTACCTGGCGGCGAAGATCTGGCAGAGCAGCGCCTCCGCCCGGCGGATCGCCGCCATAGTGGGAGCCGGGCACCTCCAGGGCCTGAAATCCCACCTGGAAAAACTCTCCCGGGGAGAGGAGGGCGCGGATGTGGAGGATCTAAACATCGTTCCCCCCAAGGGCATCCTTTCCCGGGCCGTAGGCTGGCTTTTCCCCCTGATCATCGTCCTCCTTATCGGGGCCGGATTTTTCCATGCAGGCACGGATATCAGCCGGGCCATGCTGCTCCGCTGGGTACTCCTCAACGGCTCCCTGGCGGCCCTGGGCGCCGTCGCCGCCCTGGCCCACCCCCTGTCGGTGCTGGTGTCCTTTGTGGGTGCCCCTATCGCCACCATAAACCCTTTTATCGGGGTAGGGCTTTTCTCCGGAGTTGTGGAGGCTACTTTGCGCAAACCCCGGGTCTCGGACGCCCAGAGCATCGCCGAAGACGTGGGCAGCCTCAGGGGTATCTACCGGAACCGGATAAGCCGGGCCCTTCTGGTGTTCTTCCTCTCCAGCCTGGGAGGCGCCATCGGAAACTTCATTGCCGTCCCCTCCCTGGCGGGACTTCTGGTAAAGTAGGATACGGCTTTTGGCCGGAATCTGTTGAACGATTCTGCGGGAAAAGCCCGGAACAGATACCGGTGCTGCCCCAGAGACCTGAAGATACAAAAATGTATGAAAACACCGGCGGGGATCGCAAATCTGTATGTTACCCGTGACATTATTGCCAGAAGATACAAGAATGTATGAAAATGCCGGTATAAACCACAAATTTGTATGTCCCCTGTGACACTGTTTTGGAATATGCCGCCATAAGCCGATCAAAAGAGTTCCGGGAACGTCCCGCGGGACTTTGGCGGCAATGCAAAAGACGGCGTAAGCGCAAAAAAATCAAAAAAACGATGTTTTCCCCGGCTATTGGCATGTTTATTGCTATAAGTAAAAAAAGGAGGAATTTTCGGCTATGAAAGCAACGAAAAAGAAAGACCTGAAAAGAACCGCCCTGGGCCTTGCCCTGTGGGCGATTCTGATCGCCCCGGCCTTCGCCGGGGGATCGAAGGACGCTAAAGCCGCGGAGACGCTTGATTTAAGCGCCCTCTCCGAGGCGGAACTGGCCGCAGGGGCCAAAAAAGAGGGGAAAATCGAATCGGTGGCTATGCCCGACGATTGGGCGGACTGGGCCACGTCGTGGAAGGCGATTACGGCCAAATACGGCATCCAGCACTTCGACACCGACATGGGTTCCGCGGAGGAGATCCAAATATTCAAAGCCGAAAAGGACAGCCCCACCAAGGACATCGGCGATGTGGGTCATTCCTACGGCCTTGTAGCCATCGGCGAGGATGTGGTTCAGCCCTACAAGCCTAAGACCTGGGCCGGCATTCCGGATTGGGCCAAAGACCCGGAGGGGCGCTGGGCGCTGAGTTACACCGGTACCATCGCCTTCGCGGTGAACACCGACAAGACCGGCGGGGTCCTGCCGAAAAGCTGGGCGGAGCTTAAAGCCAGCGGGCTCCCGGTAACCATGGGGAATGTCATATCCAGTTCTTCCCCCCAGGTGGCGGTTATTTCCTGCGCCCTGGCATACGGGGGCAGCCTCGCCAATGTGCGCCCCGGCATTGAGTACTTCAAGGATCTGGCCAAAGAAGGCCGGATCGATCCGGGCAGTTACAGCCGGACCCGGCTGGGCAACGGGGAGATCACCGTCCTTGCCGGGCGTTACGACCTTTCGGGCCTTCAGTACCGGGATCTCATCGCCGCCGCGGGAGGGCCGAAAATCGAGGTAACCATTCCCCAGGACGGGGCGGTTACCTCCGGGTACTGTCTCATCTTTAACAAGTACTCCCCCCACCCCCACGCCACGGCTCTTGCCATTGAGTACATGTTCAGCGACGAAGGCCAGATTGACCGCGCCAGGGGTTACGCCCGGCCTATCCGGGAAGACGTGACTATCCCGGAGGATATCAAGGCCCGGATGCTTCCCGACTCCCTCTACGCCAGGGCGACCCGGATTACCGATCCGGCGGCCCTGCAGAAGGCCCAGACTGAAGTCGCCCGGCTTTGGGAAGAGGAGGTGGTTCCGCTTATAAAATGAGCAGCCCCAAACCGTTTAAGAGAGCTTTACGTTACCTCCCCGCCCTGCCCCTCCTGCTGTTGTGTGTGCTTTTTTTGCTGATACCCCTGGGGAGCATGGCGGCGAGGAGTTTCTTTACGCCCGGCGGCGGGCTTACGGGCCGGAATTACCTTGATATTTTCACCAAGGCCATCTACCACGCCGCCATCCGGAACAGCCTGTACCTAAGCTTCGCCTCGGCGGCCATCGGCCTGGCCCTGTCTTTTTTTATAACCCTGACCCTGACCCGTTCCCCGCCGGGAAAGAGGAACCGCTTCATGGCCCTGCTCAACATGGTATCCAACTTTACCGGCCTGCCCCTGGGGGTGGCCTTCATGATCGTCCTGGGAACCACCGGGGTATTCATGCAGGTTTCCCGGCGTCTGGGCCTGGGCCTTGAGGAACTGTACAACCTCTACTCGGGCAACGGGCTTCTCCTGCTTTACATTTATTTTCAGATACCCCTGGGAACCCTGCTGCTTTACCCCGCCTTTCAGGGCATACGGGAGGAGTGGAAGGAATCGGCGGCCCTTATGCGGGCCTACGAATTACAGTTTTGGATCCGGGTGGGAATTCCCGTCCTGCTGCCGAGTCTTACCGATACTTTCGCCATGCTTTTCGCCAACGCCCTTACGGCCTACGCCACCCCCTTTGTGATCATGATGACCAACTACCCCCTTCTGCCCATAAAAATAACATCCATGTACACCGGGGAGGCGGTACAGCAGCAGGAACTGGGGGCCGCCCTGAGCATCGTGATGATTGCCATCATGCTGGCCCTTACCGCCCTCTGCAACCTGGTAAAAGTCCTGTTCTACAAGGGGGGAAGGGAATGAGGAAGATAAAGCGCCATTCTTTCCTGCTTGCCGCATCGGGGCTCTTTCTCGTCCTGCCCATCGTCATTACCGGCATTTATTCTTTTGTTTCCGGCTGGTCCGACGTTCTGCCCAGGGGTTTTACCGCGGACTATTACATCCAGGTTTTTAGCGATCCCCGCTTCTGGCCCTCGGTGTTCAACGGGCTTGTCATCAGTATCCTGCCCATCCTTATAAGCGGCGTGTTCGTCATACTGGCCCTCTACACGACGATCCTCTACTGCCCCGCCCTGGATCGTTACATCCAGGTCCTCTGCATGCTGCCCCATACCCTCAAAGGGGTGATCCTGGCGATCTCGGTGCTGACCCTGTACGCCGGCTCTCCCACCCCTTTCCGTAACCGGATAGTGATGCTTACCTGCGTGTACTGTATCATTATCCTCCCCTACGTGTATCAGGGGATCCGCAACAACCTGCGGGCCATCAACGTACAGCAGCTCCTGGAAGCCGCGGCGATCCTGGGGGCGGGAAAACTCTACGCCTTCTTCCGTATCGTGGTGCCGAACATGCTTTCGGGTATCCTGGTATCCTCCCTCCTGGGGATGTCCATTATCTTCAGCGATTACGTAATCGTGAAAATTATCGCCGGAAGCCGGTATATAACCGCCCAGCAGCTTCTCTACAACGCCCGTATCCAGCCGGAGCAGTATTCCAGCGTCATAGTTCTGGTGATGTTCGGCATTATCCTTTTGGTATCCGGGACGGCTTACGCTTTAAACGGCAGGAAGGGCCGGGACGCCGGGGAGCCGGGCGGGGAAGAAGAAGCCTGAAAACCCGGCTGGGTTTTGAACGGGCTTGGAACAGAGACATTGAAACAGAAAAGGCGGCCTTATGGCATACATAGAATTCGTCAATATCAATAAATTCTTCGGCAAACACCAGGTGCTTAAGGATATCAGCCTTTCGGTGGAGCACGGCGAACTGGTAACCCTGCTG
>JAITQR010000332.1 GCA_031288815.1 Treponema sp. | reverse complement strand
TACCAGATCGGCGGCGTCTACGTTCACCCCGCCTACCGGGGCCGGGGGATAGCCCGGCGGCTCTGCGCGGAACTGGCCCGGGAGCTTCTGGCCGAGGGGAAGGGGCTCAGCCTTTTCGTGAAAAAACAAAACCCCGCCGCCCGATCGGTGTACCGGGACATTGGCTTCAAAACCCAGGCCGATTACCGGATCAGCTACTACCAGTAAGACTTGTTATAGTCGCAAATTGACTATATTTAGGGGGAAGGAAGGTTTCATGCCGTATCTCTACGAAACGCATCTCCATACCAGCCAGGGGAGCCTTTGCGCCAGTTCCCTTGGCCGGGATTATATTCAGGGGTTCAAAGACGCGGGTTACCGGGGCATCTTTGTTACCGATCACTTTTACCGGGGGAACTGCGCGGTTGACCGAAACCTCCCCTGGAGGGAATGGGTCAAAGAATTCTGCCGGGGCTACGAAGACGCCCGGGAGGAGGGGGCCCGCCGGGGATTGGACGTGTTTTTCGGCTGGGAGGAAACCTTCGACGGCGACGATTATCTGGTCTACGGCCTCGACAGGGAATGGCTTCTGGAACACCCGGAGGTCCGGAACTGGACCCGGAAAGGGCAGTTCGCGGCGGTTAGGGCGGCGGGGGGCTGCGTGGTTCATGCCCACCCTTTCCGCCAGCACTTTTACCTGAGCCGGGTTATCCTTTCCCCCGCCCTGGTGGACGCCGTGGAGGCCGCCAACGCGGGGAACCACGAGGGGTCCTACGACGCCCTGGCCATGAGTTACGCCAGGAAACTTGGCCTTCCGGCCACCGCGGGATCGGATATTCACGATACGGATCAGCTTGAAGAAGGGGAAATGTACGGGGTATACCTGGAAAAACCCCTGGAAAGCGCCGGGGACTACGCGGCCGCCGTCAGGAACGGCTCAATTCAGGGCATCCATGTTCCGGAAGATCGCTGCAGAAGCCGGGGAGACGAAAAAATCATCCTGCCCCTTGAAATTCTTGACGCCAACGAGCGGAACCGGGGAAAGGATCTTCAGGCTTTTCTTGAAAAGCCTGGTAGGGTATAGTATTGCATTAGGAAATTCAACCGGAGAGTCTATGTATGGAGGATAACCTGAGCCGGATTCCCGGCAGGATCAAGGAATTTCGGGAAATTATGGAAATAAGCGCCATTGACATGGCCCGGGATATCGACGTTTCCCTGGAAATATACGAAAAATACGAGTCCGGGGATCTGGATATTCCCATCAGCGTTCTTTACAAGATTTCCAACCGCCTGGGCACCGATACCACGGTACTGCTTACCGGTGAAGATCCCCGGATGGAGACCGCCAGCGTGTGCCGCGCCGGCAAGGGCATACAGGTGGAACGGTATCCGGGTTACGAGTATTCCAGCCTGGCCTACAACTTCAAGGGCCGGACCATGGAGCCCCTCCTGGTTTTCCTGGATCCGGAAAAAGAACCCGCCCCGCTGGTGCGCCATTCCGGCCAGGAGTTCAACTACGTGGTGGAGGGGAAGGTTCGGGTGACCGTGGGCAGCCGGGATTACGATCTGGCAGCCGGGGATTCCGTCTATTTCGACGCCCGCATACCCCACGCCCAGTGCGCCGTGGGGGTGGCTTCGCGGTTTATCACCATAATTCAGGAATAGGATCAGGAAGCTGCCGTATGGACGAAATTTTAAGCCGGTACTGTCCCCGGGTGGATTTTGACGGCTACGAGGATTTTTTTGCCAACTACCGCTGCGAGGTGCCGAAAGACTTCAACTTTGCCTGGGATGTGGTGGACGAATGGGCCCGGATTCAGCCGGATAAACTTGCCCTCCTCTGGACCGATGACAGCGGGGCCATGGAGTCTTACTCTTTCGCCGATATGAAGCGCCTGAGCGGTAAGGCGGCCAATGTTCTCCTGTCCCTGGGTGTCCGCAAGGGGGACGTGGTCATGCTGATCCTCAAGCAGCGCCCCCAGGTCTGGATCCTTATGACGGCGCTGATGAAAATCGGCGCCATCTGCATCCCCGGCACGTACCAGCTTACCCGGAAGGACATTGTGTACCGCTGTAACATCGCGGAAGTGAAGTTTCTGATCACTGTTGACGATAAGGAACTGATTGATAATGTCCGCATGGCTCTGCCGGAGTGTAAGACCATCCGGCGGACGGCGGTGGTGGGAAAGGACATACCCAATGGTTTTCTGGACTTTCGGAAGGAGGTTGCCAAGGCTCCCGACAGCTTTCCCCGGCCCCGGGGCGCGGCGGATACCCGCACCATGGACCCTATGCTGATCTACTTTTCTTCCGGAACCACGGGTATGCCCAAGATGGTGCTGCACAACTACAGCCTCCCCCTGGGACACATCGTCACCGCCAAATACTGGCAGTGTGTCCGGGACAACAAGGTCCATCTGACCCAGACCGATTCCGGCTGGGCTAAGTTTGCCTGGGGCAAGATCTACGGCCAGTGGATCTGCGGGGCCGCCGTGGGGGCTTACGACACGGAGAAATTCACCCCCCAGGGAATCCTGTCGGCCCTCCAGCGCCTGAGACCCGCCACCTTCTGCGCCCCGGCGACGATATTCCGGGTTCTCATCAAGGAGGACCTCTCCGGCTGGGATTTCAGCTTTATCGAACACAGTTCCGTGGCCGGGGAACCCCTGAGCCCGGAGGTATATTACCGGATCAAGGAACTTACCGGCCTTGAGGTTCGGGAAGGTTTCGGCCAGTCGGAGACTTCGGTGATGAGCGCCTGTTTCAAGTGGCTTCCGGTAAAACCCGGTTCCATGGGCAAACCCGCTCCCCTTTTCGGCATCAACCTGCTGGACGAGGCGGGGCAGCCCTGCGACGACGGCATAGTGGGGAACATCAGCATCACTGCCGCCGGGGAACCCGGCACTCTAACCGGAAAGCCCGGCGCTTTAGCCGGAAAGTCCGGCGGCATGTTCGGGGCCGGGAAGCTTCCGGGACTTTTTATCGGTTACTGGAAGGACGACGAGATCACCCGGGCGGCGTGGCACGACGGGGTTTACCGTACCGGGGATATGGCCTGGCATGACGGGGACGGGTATTACTGGTTTGTCGGCCGGAACGATGATGTGATAAAATGTTCCGGTTACCGTATCGGGCCTTTCGAGGTGGAAAGCGCCCTGATGGAACACCCGTCGGTACTGGAATGCGCGGTAACCGCCGCCCCCGATCCGGTTCGGGGGCAGGTGGTCAAGGCGACGGTTGTCCTTGCCAGGGGATACGGCCCCTCGGAGGAGCTGGTGAAAGAGCTGCAGAACCATGTAAAACGGGTAACCGCCCCGTATAAATACCCGCGGATAGTGGAATTTGTGGAGGAGCTTCCCAAAACGATAAGCGGAAAGATCCAGCGCAATGTGATCCGGAACAGAGACGCCGGTCAGACTACAGGAAGGAAATGAGTATGGACCCTAAGAAACAGATAGTTGAGTGGCACGATTCTTATTCAGTAGGTATTCGTCTTGTGGATGATCAGCACAAGGAACTTATTAACCTGACTAACCGGCTTCACGCAGCCAGCGTAATGGGCTGGGAGAGCTCCAAGGCCGCCTTTATGAGCGCCATCCGCGCCGCGGTAGACTACGTGGGCTACCACTTCAGTACCGAAGAAAAAATCATGGAAAGGATAAATTACCCCGAGTATAAGACCCACAAAAAGGAACACACCGACTTTGTAAAGGAAGTGCTGAGCCAGGTGCAGGATTTCCAGGCAGGCCGGAAAACCGGCTCCAACGACTTTGTCCTGTTCCTCAGGGACTGGATCCTGGCCCATGTGGGCGTCTGCGACAAGAAACTGGGGCTTTACCTCATAAAACTCAAGAAAGAGGGCGCCCTCAGCAAAATGACCATGCAGGTTAAAAAGGATTCCGACCAGCGGGTAATTATCAAATAGCCGGCGGTTTGCCGCGCTTCGCGCGTAAAACCCCCAAAAATCCACCCGCGAAGGCCGCTAGGGCAGCACCTTGGGCATAAAGTGTTCGATGATCTTTTCCCTAAGCCGGGCCATGGTTCCGGCGTAGGAAGGATCGGCGGCGAAGTTGGTAAATTCCTCCGGGTCCGCGATCCGGTCAAGAAGTTCCCGGTATCTTTCCTCTTTTTTCTGTACATGGATGTACTTGTACCTGCCGTCGGTTACCGCTATGTAACCTTCCCCTTCCCCGAAGCTAACATCCCTGCCGCACAGGCCATTGTTTTTCAGGAGGCTTTCCCCGTCGCATTCGATGGGGGGAAGCCCCGCGGCGTCAAGGCAGGTGGGAAGCAGATCCGTAAGATTGGCGAGGCAGGAAAGGCGCGCGGTTTTTCCTCCTCCGGGGGCTCTTACAAAGAGCGGGATACGCCAGACCTCGTCGTAGCCGCAGTTGTGCTTGCCCCAGAGACCGTGGTTCCCCAGCATCTCGCCGTGGTCGGCGGTAAAGATAATAAGCGCGTTGTCCCCGTAGCGCTGTTTTACCGCTTCCAGGATCCTGCCCACCTCATGGTCAATAAGCGCCACATTGGCGTTGTAACTGACGCGAAGCCGTTCCCAGTAATCGGCGGTAAAATTCACGCACGCCCTGCCGGGCGCCTGGCCCGCGCCGTCTATGTTGCCCCCTCCGTAAAAGCTCTTGTGGTGTATGCGGCCGGGGTCGGCAAGTTCGCCTTCCTTCAGCTTCATGGGCCAGAGCTTGGCCCGGTCCACCCGGTCCAGGTACGGGGCGGGAGCGTCAAAGGGGTAATGGGGGCCCGAAAAAGAGATCCACGCGAAAAGCGGCCGGTGGTCCGCGTTTTTGATATAGGAAACAGCCTTTTCCCCTACCCAGAAATCGGGGTGCCATTCAGGCGGCCCGGGGAAGGGGAAAACCTTTTGTAGCGATCTGTCCCAAACCTTGTCCCGGTAGGCCTTGAGCAGGCCGGCTTTTTCAAGTTCTTTGGCGTAATCGTCGAAGAACCACACCGAAACCTGCTTGTCGTCTTCAAGATCCAGGTGATCCAGGCCGAGGCTTACATAGTAATCCCGGAATTCGTCGTAGGGCAGGGTGCGATCCGGCTTTGTTTCCCGGTAGGGAACCGGGGCAAAGTGGCACTTGCCAAAGAGACTCGTCTGGTAAGACCCCGCTTTCAGTTCCTTAAAGAGATTTTTGATATTCCCGTCCAGGGGGCACTTGCGGAAATTACTGTAAGCCCCGCTCCGGTGGGGGTAGAGGCCGGTAAGGATGGAACAGCGCGCCGGAAGACACCAGGGACTCACGGTATGGCACTGGTCGTACACGTAAGAGTCCCCCGCCAGGGCGTCGATGTTCGGCGTTTCTATGGCGCGGTTGCCGTAGAAACTCAAGGTATCCCGCCGCAGTTCATCGCAGCTTATTAAAACGATAGCCGGCCGCCCCATGGATCAGCTCCCTTCGCGGACATACTTTAATCCGCCTTGAGCCGCCAGGAGGGGCATGAAAAGCCCGCCCTGAACCGTCCGGTTCTGAAACCCGCATTTTTTCCCCGTAACCGTATCGTACCAGTCGCTGAAGGGAACCTTGTCGGGGGTCGCCCCAAGGAAGCGGGCCACCGGTTCAATAAGTTTGATCGTATCGTTTCTGTCGAAAGCCATGGAGGCAGCCCAGGCGATCCAGTCGGATTTGGTGTAGTCTTTCCTGCTGTCCAGGGGCGTGCCGTATTCATTTAGTTTTTTGACGTAATGCCCGATTTCGTTCTCATAAAACCGGTCCGGAAAAAGGCCGCTCCCAAAAAGCTTATCCCAGATAAGATTGTACTTTAGGCTCCAGCCTTCCCCCTCCCCGAAGACCAGACCGGTATGATCCCCCCGGTCCGCCCTTTCCAGCCAGCCGGCGGCCATTTCCTTTGCCTTCCGGTGGTACCATTCCGATTCACCGGGCCTTCCCATCATGCCGAGAAGGATCGACCAGGCCTCTATGCCCATGATCGCCTTTGCCGCGAGATTAATGTTGCGGGCAAGATGGCCGGCGAAATCATCGGTACAGAGCTGTTCCCCCGGATCGGAACCGTAATTGACCAGGTAGGAGGACCATTTCTCCAGAAGATCCGCGTAGGGCTCTGCGAAACCGGCGCTTCCGCGGGCCAGGGCCGCCGCGGCGCTCATGATCAGCATGTTGCCGCATTCTTCCACCGGCATCTGCCGCTTGAAGTTGTAGATGTCCAGGGTTTCGGGGTAAGAAAAAATATCGGGAATGGTGTAGCCGTTTTCAAAACGGCGCTTGCCGTCGGCGTGTTTGTAGGCGTAGACCTGGCCGGTAACGTAGGGGTAGCGCCCCGCGTCATGGGGCGCGAAATCGAATTTCCAGACCGCCGTGCGGGCAAAGCGGAAGATGGGCCGCAGCATGGCAACGACCAGTTCCGGTTTGTACAGGAGATAGAGGGGCACGGAAGGGTAGCTTACATCCACGGTGGCCGCGCAGCCGTTGGAAAAACACTCCTTGGAGATAAACACCGGATCCCCCGCGGGATCCGTAATGAGTTTGTGGGCGGCGATGCTCTGGCGGTAGGCCAGGGCGCATATCTTTTTGAGGGCCTTTCCTCCCGCCTCTTCGGCGGCGGCCTCAAGGGAAGCGTCAAAAACCTCGCATTTGGCCGTTAGGGCCCCATACTCGTCGATCGCCTCAACTATGGCGGCCAGCATGGTTTTTCCGTTTCTGGCCCAATACGCTTTGCGGAGATCGCCAAAATAATTAATCGAGGCGATGTCGTCATAGGCGGCGGCGAGGAAAAAATTCCGCGCCTCCCCGCCGGCCTGGAATTCAAAAAGCGCCTTCAGGCAATGCCGTTCCCCTTCGGAACAGTACGATACCGTACCTGTCCCCGCAGGAACCGCGAGGTAAAGGTAGCCCCAGTCAATCGTGATATCGTCGCCCGAATGGTTAAGGGGCGTCTGTTTCTGTTTCCCCATCCGGACGGCGTAACAGTTTTTAAGCGCGAATTCCAAACCCCCCAGATCCTGCCGCGCCGCGCCGTCGTAGCAGTGTTCCTCGTCAAAAGACAGGGAAAGGCTGATCCCGTGCTCCTTTCCGTCCAGGGACAGAACCTGGAATGAGATATAGGACAGGGGCCGGGAAACCAGATCCAAATCGCTTAAAAGGAGCGGGCTGGTAAAGTTTAGCCCCAGCCGGATTCCCGCGCCCTCAAAGAGGTAGCGCGAGGAAGTGGGGCTGATACCGGCGCCGGTCTGGGGAAGCTCCGCCATGCCTTCCGGTTTCCCTAAAAAACAGAAGGGAACGCCGTCGATTAACGCCGTTCCCCGTATCCTTTTGGAGGCCCCTGTCCAGTTACAGGTGTCATCGCCGTTGAGCAGAGGGCCGGGAGACCAGACTGAAAAATAGGGATCGTTGGTTATAAGCGGCGTGGAAGGTACGCCCGCTTCCCTTTCATAGCCCCGCGTGTCGGATAGAAACATATAAACCCTCCTTAGATAAATTTTAAAGAACGATCCAGCAGTTCTCCCAGGCGGATCTCGTTGTCCGGGCCTTTGCGGGATTTTATATCGTTTATCACCCGCCTCGCTACCGGGCCGCCGGGGCCGGTGTTTCGCTGAATTTCCCTTATGTCCGCCAGGCCGGCCCGCCAGGACAGAAGGGCCCGGCAGAGAAAAGCCCCGGGTTCGGAAAAATCCCCGTTTCCGGACAGATCGTTTTCCTCTCCCGGATCCCTCAGGCGGTCAAAGAGGCGTATTTGATCGTCAAAGTAGTAGTATTCCAGTTTCCACCTTTCGGTAACCAGGGCGAGGGAACCGTACAGCGACGCGACGGCGAAACGCCGGGGCCCCTCCTCCCGCCGGAGGAGGGGCGTAAAAAGATCGAGGCCGTTGGCGAAGTCACAGGCCGTCCCCGCGGCGGCGGCGATGGTGGAAGCCAGATCAACGTGGGACGCGAAGCCCCGCTGTTCGTTTTCCGGCAGCGCCCCCGGAAGGCTCATGATAAACGGTACCCGGAGGCTCTGATCGTAGTAGTTGTGCTTGTCGTTAAAGCCGTGATCGAAATTCTGTATCCCGTGATCCGAGGTAAAAATAACCAGGGTATTCTCCCGGAGGCCGGAATCGTCGAGAAAACCCGTCAGCCTTCCCACCAGGGAATCCACGTAGGCGGCGGAACGGTAGTAGAGTTCGTTGTGTTCCCGCATTTCCGCCGTTCCAAGATTATCGGCAACGTTGCCCCTGGCTTCGAGCAGGTTTTGAGGCGCTTCGAGGCCATGCTGTTCGGGATTCGGAATGCCGCAGAACCTTTTGACCGTGGCGGGCAGCTTTTCCCATTCCCGGTTTTTGTAAACCGGATCGGGAATCTCCCCCTTAAAGATACTATCCCTCAGCCAGCGTCCGGGGGGATCCAGCGGGGAATGGGGGCTTAAAAGGGAACACCAGGCGAAGAAGGGTTTCCCGGTTTTAAGGGCGGCTTTCATGGACTCGATGGTTTTATCCACGATCATTGATTCCAGACAGTCTTGCTCCGGTACCGGGTTGGGGTGAGCCGAAGAACGGCTGTAGCCCCGGCGGCGCAGTTCCTCCGCGAAACAGTCATCCGAGTCGGAGCCTTTCTCGCCGTTAACGGTGTACGCGGCGTCAAAGGAGGCGGGCAGGGGCCCGAAGTGGCACTTCCCCGCCATAATCGTGGTGTAGCCCGCGTCTTTAAGAACATCGGTAAAAACGGGAATATCCGTCCGCCGCTTGAGGCCGTTTTCGGTACAGCCGTGCAGAGGGGCGTGGAGACCGCTTATCATTGAACAGCGGGCGGGCATGCAGACCGGAGAGGCGCTGTGGGCCTGGGTAAAGAGAAGCCCCCGGGACGCAAGGGCGTCGATATTCGGCGAACAGGCGAAAGACGAACCCATGCAGCCCAGGGTGTCGGTCCGCTGGGAGTCGGTGGTAACTAAAAGGACGTTGTATTTCAATCAAGACTCCCGGCCCGCCGCGTCTGGGCTTTCCTTTACTAGAGTTGTTCGGAAACCTCGAGTTTCCGAACAGCTTCCGCTATTTTAGTTTCTTCGCCAGGTAACGATCGTAAGCGCCCTGCTCCGACCGTAAAAGCTCCGGCAGGCCCATGCCGTTTATGGTAGCCCCATAGGCGTCAAACCGGCCGAGGTCTTCCGCGCCGGTTATGAATTTAAGGACCATCTCGTCCGCGTAGGTTGAAATCTCGCTCATGATCCGGGTGTAGAGATTCTGCTCCGACACGGTACGCTGGTAGGGCGGCAGGTTCAGGCTGGAATCCACGTTGGGATCGTCGGCCCAGAGAAAGCGGGAAGCCAGGGACGCGGGGCTTTTGAGAAGATTCGCGTGGGCCACCGTGTCGAATATGGTTACCTTGGGGGCAAAGTGCATTTTGTAGATGTAACTTGCCTCTTCGGTTCCGAATTTGGGATTGTTCATCATCAGATCGTTGTAGACCTTCTTCCCGTCTACGACATTGTAGTTGATCCCTTCCACGCCCCAGTTCATCAGCTCGATGCCCGCCTCGGTGTACCCGTAGTTAAGCCACCGGACAGTCCCTTCGGGATACTTGGTTTTCGCGGAAACAACCGCCATCTGGGTACCTTTACCCTGGAGCGGCCAGATGTTGGTATCCTCAAAATGGAGCCGATCGCCGGGTTTCAGCCGGGGATAAGGGGCGGAGGTAACCTCGAAGCCCAGGGCGGCTCCCCTGTTGAAGTTCGCCACAATGGCGGCAATATGCATCCCTATCTTCTTGGTGTCAAAGAGGGTGTTTGTCTGATTGCCGTCGACACTGGTAAAATCCTTCGAGATATAACCCTTACTGTACCAGCGGTTCATCATTTCAAGGTACTGCTTAAAACCCGGCTGGATCTGGCCGTACTGGATTTTCCCGTTGGCGTCCTTGTAGAGGCCGGGGATGATCCCGTAAGTCCCCACGAACTGTTTAACCACCCCGTTTTTGGGCGGCATATAGGGGGTAATACCCTTGGCCAGCATGGCCGCGAAAAGATCGTCGTAGTCGGCGATGGTCCGGGGAATGTCCTTTCCCAGCTCCGCCAGAACATCCTTGCGGAGGATAACCCGCGTAAAGGGCGGGTCGCCGTAGGGTTTGTAGGCGTAGAAGGCCACAAGCTTTCCCTCGTCGTCGCTGACCTCCCGGAAGAACTCCTGGTCTTCCCGGATCAGCTTCATGTATTCCGGGGCGTACTGGGGGACAAGGCCGGTAAGTTCCAGAAAGAAGCCGTCGTAGAGGCCCTGGAATTCGCCGCCCTTGTAGAGATTTCCGCTGGAAACAATGTCGGGCAGATCCCCCGATGTCATCAGCAGGTTGAACTGCTCCTGTTCCATGCCCACCGCGGGATGGACCCACTCGATTTTAATTCCCGTGCGTTTCTCCATTTCCTGGTAGGCGGGATTTTCCGCGTAGGACTGGATGTGTTTGGAAGCCGCCGCGTTCATGGGCTTCCAGTACCGCAGGGTAATCGATCCGCCGCTAACAACGGGGTAACCCGAGGCGGTCATTCCGGCGGGACGCTCCTGTCCGGAGGTCTTGGCGGCCCCTCCGCCGGCAAAGGCAAACCAGGCGATGCCGAAAAGAACAAACAATAGCGCGATCTTTTTCATAAAGATCCTCCCTGTAAAATAATCACTGACTGGATCAGTGTGAATTCCATTTGGGAACCACGTGGTGGGTTTGGGCCCACTCGTACCAGCGCCCTGAAAGCTCCCGCGTCAGTTCCGGCCGCTCCGCCGCCCTGTCCCGGCTTTCGGCGCGGTCTTCCTCCAAATCGTAGAGTTCCCATTTGCCGGTGTCGTATTTTTCCAGGGCCTTGTATCGCCCCCGACGAATGGCGCAGTTTTCCTCGTGTTCCCAAAAGAGATGCCGGATTTCCCGGTCTTCGCCGGTTTTGAACAGGGGACAAAGGCTCCTCCCTTCAAGGGGCGGGATGCTGTTCCCGTGGTACCGTCCGGGATAAGCCACGCCGGTAATTTCCAGTACCGTAGGCATAAGATCGATAAGGTGCCCGGGTTCCCGGACAGCGCCCTTGTAAGCGATTCCCCGGGGCCAATGGGCGATAAGGGGAGTGGCGATACCCCCTTCGTGGACATAGTGCTTAAACATGCGGAAAGGCGTGTTGGACGCGTTGGCCCAGGCGCGGCCGTAGGAGATCATCAGATTGGGAATCTCCGCCTTGTTGATCAATTCCGGATCGCCCCGTCCCAGCTCTCCCCCTTCGGCGCAGGCCCCGTTGTCGGAAAGAAACAAGATAAGGGTATTGTCCAGCTCCCCGAGTTCCTCAAACCGCGCGACTACCCGGCCGATATTCCAATCCATCCGTTCAATCTGGGCCGCGTAGACCGCCATCCGGTAATCCATTTCCCCTTTCTTTTCATCCCCAAGATCGTCCCAGGGGCGCACTTCCGGGTCCCGGGGGGAGAGGGAACAGCCCGTCTCGATAATGCCCTTCTCCCGAATCCGCCGGTACCGTTCCTCCCGCAGTTTGTCCCAGCCGCGGAGGTAAGAGCCCCGGTACTTTTCAACCAGTTCTTCCGGGGCCTGGAGGGGCCAGTGGGGGGCGTTGTAGGCCAGATACAGGAAGAAAGGGGCCTCGCCGCTTTTCTCGTTGATGAACTTCAGGGCGTAATCGGTAAAGGCGTCGGTAGTGTAATAGGGAAGATCCGGATCCACCGGGTCATGGTTGAAAAAGAGCCGCTGGGGAAGAGCCGGTTTTAAATAGTTCGCCGCCCCCGCCAGGATGCCGTAGAACCGCTCAAAACCCCGCTCGTTCGGCAGTTGATCGTACTCGTGCTGCCCCAGATGCCACTTTCCGCAGAGCCAGGTATGGTACCCCCCGTCCCGCAGTACTTCCGCCATGGTTACGCAGTTCCGGTTAAGGAAACCCCGGTAGCCGAAGAGCCGGCGGTCAAAGGAATGTTTGTCCACCGGCGGATTGGTCATGTAACCGATGCCGGTTTGATGGGGCTGGAGCCCCGTCATCAGGCAGGCCCGGGAGGGACAGCAGCGGGCAATGTTGTAAAACTGGGTGTGGAACTGGCCGTTCGCGGCCAGTTTGTCGATATTCGGCGTGTCTATCTCCCCGCCAAAACAGGCCGCGTCGGAATATCCCATGTCGTCGGCGAGGATTATTACTATGTTCGGTCTTTCAGCCATAGTCTGGGCAACTCTCCTATTCTTTTAATGAACCAAGCATAACGCCGGTCATAAAGTAACGCTGGGCGAAGGGGTAGGCCGCCAGTATGGGCAGGGTGGATACAATAATGGTGGCGTACTTGATTACCTCGTCGAGAAAGAAAATATCCGCGTCCGGGTTCACGTTCCCCGATGTGGAATTGGCGATGAGGATCTCCCGGAGGAAAAGGGAGAGGGGATACTTTCCCCTGTTCTGGAGGTATATCATGGCGTTGAACCAGGCGTTCCAGTGGCCCACCGCGTAGAAAAGGGTCATAACCGCCAGGGTGGCCTTTGCCACGGGGAGAAAGATCCTGAAAAGGATGACAAAATCGTTGGCCCCGTCTATCTTTGCCGATTCTTCAAGGCTGGCGGGGATATGCTGGAAACTGGTTTTCATGACGATGAGGTTCCAGGTGGCAATGGCGCCGGGAAGCAGCAGGGCCCAGCGGGTGTTGTAGATCCCGATGGCCCGCACCAGAAGGAAGTTGGGAATAAGGCCGCCCCCAAAGTACATGGTAAACACAATGCCGATGGTTATGCCGCGCTTGAACATGTAGTTGGAACGGGAAAGGGCATAGGCTCCCATGCACGAGAGGAGCATGTTGATAAAAGTGCCCGCTACCACGTAATACAGGGTGTTCAGGTACCCGGACAGGATATTGGCGTTGCCAAGAACGATTTCGTAGCCCTTAAGGGAGATCCCCTGGGGGCGGAGCAGTACCCCGGAGTGAACCATGAGTTTTAGGGGATCGCTGATAGAGGCAAACAGCACATGTACCATGGGGTAAAGGCACAGAAAGCCCAGAACAGCAACCAGGATATAGATGAACACGATAAAAACCCGGTCGGGGCCGGTAAGCCGTTCAATCATTGTTTCCCCGCTCCTTGCTTACCATAGACTTTCCTTTACGCTCTTTTGGGCGATGTGGTTCGCCAGAACCAGAATCACCAGATTCACTATCGAATTAAAAATCCCCACGGCGGAACCGAAGCTGTAGTCCATCTGGATAAGGCCCCGGCGGTACACGTAAGAAGAAATAACGTCGGAGGTATCGTAAATAAGGGGGCTGTACAGGAGGATGATCTTTTCAAAGCCCTGGGTAAGGATGTTCCCCAGGCGCATGATAAGCTGGACCACGATAACCGGTATAAGACTGGGGAAGGAAACGTAAAGCATCCGCATGATCCTGTTGGCCCCGTCCATGGCGGCGGCCTCGTAGAGGTTGGGATCGACCCCGCTCAGGGTGGCCAGGTAGATAATGCTGCCCCAGCCCACGCTCTGCCAGATCCCGCTGGCGGTAAAGATCGTCCTGAACAGTTCCGCCCGGGCCAGGAGGTTGGTTCTTTCCAGCCCAAAAAGGCCGAGAAGATCGTTAAAGATCCCGTCGGTGCGGCAGAAGGTCTGGAGAAGCCCGCAGATAACCACCAGGGAGATAAAATGGGGCATATAGCTGATGGTCTGAACCGCCTTTTTGTAAGTCTTGTGGTGTATCTCGTTGATAAAGAGGGCCAGCAGGATAGGGGCGGGAAACCCGAAGACGATCTGGTAGACATTGAGGAGCAGGGTGTTCTTGATAAGCCGCCAGGCGTAGGGCCCTCCCAGGAATTCGGTAAAATTCCGCAGCCCCACCCACTGGCTTCGCCGCATACCCAGGGCGGGCTTGTAATCCTGGAAGGCAATGACCGCCCCGCCCATGGGGATGTAATGAAAAATCACGTAGTACAGAACCACCGGAACCAGCATGAGGTAGATGTATTTGTTCCTGCTGTAGTTTCTTGCCCACCGGTAAGAAAAAGAACCGGCATTTTTTTCCATCGCCAAAACCCTCTTTATATCTTATAATTCAGATGTATTTAATATAATTTATTGTTCCTGTCAATAGAGCTGTTCTGAAACTGAAGCTTCCGACCAACAACCGCTTGGAAAATAGACGATAAAAAAGCATGTTTCAGGCTATGCCGGAAAATTTCGGCGGGCAATTTGCTATTTTATTTGGCTATGCCAAATTCAAACTGTCAAATAAGCTATTTTATTTTGATATGTTAAATTCGAACTGCCCCGGTAACTATTCCCCATTCCCGGCCTTTCCGTTCAGGGCGGCGGCCTTGCGGCACATGGCTTCGGCGCCCGTTTCCTCCACCGCCTGGGGGGACATGCCCAGTTCCCGGGCCCGGTTCACCGTGCTTTCCCCCGCGCAGAGGGCCGGGAGGCGGGAAAGATCGAGGGCCGGGAAGGCCCGGGCAAAGGCGGAAACCATGGAGGGGCTGGAAAAGAACACCAGATCAAAACGGCCCGCCTCGATGATCCGCCGGGCGCGGGGGTTTCCCTCCGCCGGAACCGTGTCGTAGAGGACCAGTTGCCGGAAGGAAAGGCCCCGTTCCGCGAGAATCCGGGGCAGTTCGGGGGAACCCAGGCGGGCGCGGGCCAGGAGGGCGGTTTCGCCGGGGGGAATCTTCCCCGCCAGGCCCTCCCCCAGGGCCGCGCTGTTGTAAACCCTGGGGACAAAATCGGGGATAAAACCACGCCGGGCCAGGGCTTCCCCGGTGGCGGGGCCGAGGGCGGCGAATTTTTTCCCCCCCAGGCTCCGGAAATCGCCCCCCGCGCCCAAATAGGCGTCAAAGAAGATATCCACCCCGGCGGCGCTGGTAAAGACAAACCATTCGGCGGTTCCCGCCTCCCGGAGGATTCCGCCGGCCAGGCCCGGAAGGGGGATCGTCCGGATACAGGGAAAGGGAAGGGCCTTTCCGCCCAGTTCCTCTATCAGGCGGCAGAGTTCGGCGTTCCGGGGTTCCGGCCGGGTAACCACGATCCGGAGCCCTTCCAGCGGCGGGGGCCGGCCGGCCTCCGGCTTTTCCGGTCCGATTTTCCCGGCCAGGGAACAGACCGCCCCAGCCAGGACAAGAGTCGGGGACGGCGGGGAGGGAAGGGGAGGAAGGGCCGCAAGTTCCTCCAGAGCCAGGTGTCTGACCTTTTGGAGGGGGCTCGATCCGTTTTCGATGATTGCCGCGGGGAGATCCGGGGGAAAACCGGCCTTTATCAGATCCCGGCCTATTTCCCCCAGGGCCGAGCCCCCCATGAGGATCGCCAGGGTTCCCCCGGCCCCGGCCAGGGAACGGAGCAGGGCCGGGGAAGGAGCCGACCCCTCCCTGTCGCGCCAGGTGATCACGTGGAGGCCGGAACTGAGCCCCCGGTGGGTCACGGGGATGCCCGCGAGGGCGGGTACTCCCAGGGCGGAGCTTATCCCCGGGATCACCTCGCAGGGAATCCCCGCCTCTCTGAGGGCCAGCATTTCCTCGGCCCCCCGGCCAAAGAGGAAGGGGTCTCCCCCTTTAAGGCGAACCACTTTTCTCCCGGCCCGGGCTTCGGCGATAAGTATCCGGTGAATGTCCTCCTGGGAAACCCGGTGGTTCCCCGGCGACTTGCCCGCGTCTACCAGACGGACCGCCGGGGGGAGATCCAGGAGGATGTCCTCCGAAACCAGGCGGTCGTGAACCACCACATCGGCTTTGTCCAGGACGGCCTTTCCTTTGAGGGTAAGAAGCCCCCGGTCGCCGGGGCCGGCGCCCACCAGCCAGACCTTACCCGGCGGCCGCTTACATTCGGCGTTTCCGGCGGGGGCCGGGCCGGGATTATCTTCCGTGGCGGTATCCGCGGCGGCCGTGGTATCGGCGGGGTTTTTCATTTCCCCGCCCTTTTCAAGAGCCGCCGGGCCAGGGTTTCCGCGAGACCCGGGCCTTCCTCCCGGGGGCCGGAAATAGCGTCCCGGAAAAAGGGAGCCTCGGCGTCCGCCGCGAACAGGGCGACAAGGCTAATCTCCCCGCCGGAGATCCGGGCGTAGACGGCGGCCGGGGACGCGCAGCCGGCCGCGGCGGCCCGGATAAAGCTCCGCTCCGCCAGGGCCTCTTCCTCGGTAAGCCGATCCCGGAGGGGATCGAGAAAGCCGTAGTCCTCCCCCCGGCGGCCCTGAACCGCCAGGGTTCCCTGGCCCGGGGCGGGGATCATTTCCCGAACCGGAAAAACGTAGGCCGCCCTCCGGGAAATGCCCAGCCGTTCCAGACCGGCGGCGGCCAGAAGCAGGGCGCCGTACTGGCCCCTGTCCAGTTTCCCAATCCGGGTGGGGACGTTTCCCCGGATGGGGGCGAAACGGAGGGAAGGGGCCAGGGCATGAAGCTGCATCCTCCGCCTGACGCTGGAAGAACCCACCGGCCGATCCGCGCAGATCCTCGGAAGATCCTCAAAGCCCCCAAAACTCTCCCCTTCGGGGAGGATGAGGCAATCCCGGGGGTCTCCCCCTTTAAGGCGAACCACTTTTCTCCCGGCCCGGGCTGCGGCGGTAAGTATCCGGTGAATGTCCTCCTGGGACACCCGGTGGTTCCCCGGCGACTTGCCCGCGTCTACCAGACGGACCGCCGGGGGGAGATCCAGGAGGATGT
>JAITQR010000326.1 GCA_031288815.1 Treponema sp. | reverse complement strand
CAATTGGGGCGGCTCTTCAAGGCGGTAGAGCGGGCCGGCGGGGTCATGGTGATCACCGCGGATCACGGCAACAGCGACGACATGTTTGAGCACGACAAGAAGACCGGGGCGGTGTCCCGAAAAAAGGACGGCAACCCCAAGGCCAAGACCAGCCACAGCCTCAACCCCGTACCCTGCGTGGTCTGCGATCCCGGCCGGCAGGGGGAATACCCCGGAGCCCCGGGGGAAGGCTCCCTCAACGAGGGCCTGGGGATCAGCTCCATCGCCGCCACCTGTATCCAGCTCCTGGGCTACCTGCCCCCGGCGGACTACGACAAAAGCGTATTGAAGATGTAGGGCCAAGGCGGCGGGCGGGGCCGGAGCGCGGCGGCATAGGGTATGTTGATTCGCCTCAAAATTATGGTGTATAAAGCTCTATGCCAAAGATCGAAGTAAACGAGCAGGTTTTCTTTGCCCTGGCGGATCCCGCCGGCCAGGGTAGAGGCTGGGAAAGCCGCGAGGCTTTTGAGGAAGCGTTAAGCTCCGCCAAGGCGGAGCTGGACGAGGATTCGGACAAGGGGTTTCCCGCCGCGGAACGGATTCTGAAAATCGAACTAAACGACACAAACCGGCCCGATCTCTGGGCTACCGCGGGCTGCGCCCGGCAGCTCCGGCTCTATTCCGGCGGAAAACGGCCGGAGTACCCTTTCTTTTCCAGGCCGGACAGTTTTAAAGAAGCGGTGTGGAAGGTATTGGTTGACCCCACGGTGCGAAAGGTACGGCCTTACCTCGCGGGCTTTGTGGCGTCGGGCAAGCAGGTAAGCGACGCCTCCCTGCGGGACATGATCCAGACCCAGGAAAAGCTGGCCTGGAACTTCGGCCGCAAGCGGCGCACCATTTCCATGGGGCTCTACCGCATCGGCATTATCCGGTGGCCCATCACCTACAAAGGGGTGGATCCCGACTCGGTTTCCTTTGTGCCCCTCCAGTGGGATGTCCCTCTTACCCTGCGGGAGATCCTGAAACAGCATCCCAAAGGCAGGGAATACGGTTTTATCCAGGAACACGAAGCCCTGCACCCCCTCCTGGTGGATGAAAAGGGCGCGGTTCTTTCCTACCCGCCGATCATTAACTCCGCGGATCTGGGGGCGGTTCAGGTGGGCGATACGGATCTTTTTGTGGAGCTTACCGGTACGGATATGCCCTCGGTTACCCTGGCCGCCTCGATCATGGCCTGCGACCTGGCGGATCAGGGTTACACCATCGAGCCGGTGGAAGTAGACTACGGCTTCGATACCCCCTTTGGACGGAAAGTTATTACCCCCTATTATTTCCAGGAGCCGGTGTTCTGTTCCCTTGCCAGGATAGAAAAATTCCTTGGGGAAAAGATCGGCCCGGACGAATGTCTCGCGGCTTTGGAAAAGATGGGGGTACGGGCGGAAAAGGCCGAAGATACGGAACGGGGGGAAAACCTTGTCCGGGAAGGGATCAGGGCCTGGCCGCCGGAATACCGGAACGACTTCCTCCACGCCGCCGATGTTGCCGAAGACGTGATGATAGGCCGGGGGCTGGACAGTTTCAAGCCCGAGCGGCCCAGGGACTTTACCATGGGGCGGCTCAGCCCGGTTACCCTTTTCAGCCGCCAGGTAAAGGAAATCATGGTGGGCCTGGGCTATCAGGAGATGATCTACAACTACCTGGGTTCCCGAAAGGAGCTGGTGGAAAATATGCGGGGCCGGGGCGACGGGATACTCCGTATCGCCAACCCCATGACGGAAAACCACGAGTACCTGCGGGATTCCACGCTGGCCTCCCTGATGATGAGCGAATCAGTGTCAGGCCACGCTGCCTACCCCCACCGGATCTTTGAAATCGGTAAGGTAGCCTACCTGAACGAAGAGGAAAACTACCGCACCAGTACCCGGCAGTATCTGGGTTTTGTTCACGCCGGGGCCGACGCTAACTTCAACACCCTGGCGGCACAGATCCGGACCTTGTTTTACTATATCGCCCGGGATTACCGGGTGGAGGAAGCGGAGGACAGCCGTTTTATCCCCGGCAGGGCCGCGGCAATTCTGTACCAGGGTAAACCCGCGGGGGTCTTCGGCGAAATTCACCCGGAAGTACTGGAAAACTGGGGCCTTGGCGTACCCTGCGCCGCCGCCGAGATAGACATCCAGGCCCTGCTGGAAAGCCGGGATTGATATGGAGGGGCAAACACGCTGGTACAAACAGGGCGGCGCCCTGCTGGAAGAGATCGGGAGCTCCCGGCCCGGCGAAGGGGAAGCCTGGCTCTGGTATCTGGGACAGCACGGCTTTGTCGTCAACCTGGGGGGGCTCATCTTCTATATCGACGCGATCCTCAACGATCTGGTTGACAGGGAAGGGAGAAGCCGCCGTGAGTATCCGCCGCCCTTCACCCCCGGCATGGTCAGGCGGGTGGATTATGTGCTCTGTACCCACAACCACGCCGACCACCTGAACCTGGAAACCCTTGTCCCCCTGGCGGAAGCCAACCCGAAGGCCCGTTTTGTGGTTCCCCGGCCCTGGCGGACCCTGTTAAGCGGCGCGGGAATTGGGGAAGACCGGATTCTGGGCGCCGGGGAAGGGGAGGAGCTGAAGCTGGGGCCGGTTTCCATCCTCCCCGTTATGGCCGTTCATACCCGCTTTATTCAAGACGAACCGGAACGGGACGGAAACGGGAATTCCCCCTGCCTGGGTTACCTGCTCAAAGCAAAGGGGCTGTGCCTTTACCATGCCGGGGATACCTGGGTTACCCCGCCCCTGATCCGAAGCCTCAAGGCCGCGGGCCCCCTGGATATCGCCATCCTTCCCATCAACGGAACCGACTGGGAACGGACAGAGACCGGCTGCATTGGAAACATGGGCGCCCTGGACGCGGTAAAACTGGCCCGGGCGGT
>JAITQR010000271.1 GCA_031288815.1 Treponema sp. | reverse complement strand
GGAGAGTTTGAACCATGCGAATTACCTTTGAAGAAGCAAAAAACCAGCTTGAAAAGATCCTGATAAAATACGGCTGTTGCGGGGAACACGCGCACAAGGTCGCGTACGAGATAACCAGGAATTCCCTGGAAGGGGTCTATACCCACGGCATCAACCGCTTTGCCCGGCTCATCCGAAACATCGGGGAAGGGATAGTGCGCCCCAACGAAAAGCCCGAAAGGATACATACTTTCGGCGGCACCGAAAACGTAGATGGCAGACTGGGACTGGGAATAATCAACGCGTGGCACTGCATGGGCAGGGCAATTGAACTATCAGGGGAACACGGGATCGGCCTTGTAGCCCTGCGGAATACCAATCACTGGTTCCGGGCCGCCACCTATGGCTGTCAGGCCTGCGATGAGGGCATGGCGGGAATCTGTTTTACCAACACTATTCCTAATATGCCAACCTGGGGCGCGGTGGATTCCCGAATCGGCAATAACCCCCTGGTTTTTGCGTTTCCCCGCAAAGGAGGCGCCCACATCATCGCCGATATGGCCATGTCTCAGTTTTCCTACGGCGCTCTGGAACTGGCCCAGCTCCAGAACCGCCAAATGCCCATGGCGGCAGGTTTTGACAGGAACGGTAAACTCACCGTCAATCCGGGTGAGGTAATCGAATCCCGGCGGCTTCTTCCCACAGGTTATTGGAAAGGCGCGGCTTTATCTTTTCTTATGGATATCTTCGCTTCCTGTATCTCTCTGGGTAATTCCACCGCCGCCATCGGCAGACTTGCCGGCGATGAACACGGTGTGTCCCAGTGCTTTATAGCGATCAACTACAAAAAGATTGCCCCCGGGGATACACCGGCAGAGACCCTGGAAGACGCGATACAGGATCTGCTTTCCTCAAAGAAGGACAAGGATACCCGGCGTATTGTATATTCCGGCCAGAAAGCGGTGGAAACCAGAGCCGAAAATCTCGTCAAAGGCATACCGGTAGATGAAAAGATCTGGGAAACGATTTTAAAGCTCTGAGGCTTTCCCGAAACTTCAGCGTTTTTTAACCCCCGCTTCTGTCCGGATCCCATCGCGGCGCGCCGGATGTATTGTTTTTTCTCCCTTTTTTGTCTATAGTATCAGCAAAGGGCGAATATGGCGGTAGTTTCCGGAAACGGTACCCGATTAGCGGACAAAAACAGGGAAAAACTCAAGGAACCTGAGCGATTTCAGGTGATTCTCCTGAACGACCACTATACCACCATGGAATTCGTGGTGGACGTTCTTATAAGTATTTTTCACAAAAGCGAGGAGGACGCGAACCGGATAATGCTGGATGTCCACCGTAAGGGCCGGGGCATAGTGGGGATGTATCCTTTTGACATCGCCGAAACCAAGGCGAACCAGGTACACGCGGCCGCCCGTCAGCGGGAATTTCCCCTCCGTTGTATTGTGGAACAAGCCTAGGGGGGTATAAAATAAAAAAATGAAAATTTCAGGTCATGTACAAGCCATCATAAACGCCGCTTATAACGAGGCAAAGATACGAAGCCATGAGTATCTGACCCCTGAGCATATCCTATACGCCGCGTTGGCCTTTGAGGAGGTACAAGGGGTACTTAACTCCTGCGGGGCAAACCTGGAACAGATAAAACACGGCATGGAGAATTATTTCGAGCAAAAGGTACCGGTGATTGACGATACCGAACCTACCCAGACCGTGGGTTTCCAGAGTGTCATTGAGCGGGCGGTAATGCAGAGCCAGTCCTCCCAAAAGGAAATGCTCGATGTGGCGGATATCCTGGTTTCTCTTTTCGATGAAGAACGGAACTATTGTTCCTACTACCTGAAAAAAGCCGGGGTAAAACGTTTTGAACTTTTGGACGCCCTCTCCCACGGATACGAGGGAGACAGTACCATCTTCAACTTCGGCAAAAATTCCGCTGGCTATGGAGAAGAAAATATCAAAGAAGGGGAAGATGACGGCGTTGAGACGGCCCAAAAGGTACGGGTAAACAAGCGGAACGCCCTGGAGCGCTACGCCATCGAATTGACCGCCCTGGCGCGGGAAAACAAGCTGGAACCGGTTATCGGCAGGGAGGCGGAACTGGATCGAACCATCCAGGTGCTCTGCCGCAGGCTGAAAAACAACCCGGTCCATGTGGGGGATTCCGGGGTGGGTAAAACCGCCATCACCGAAGGGCTTGCCCAGCGGATAGTAGCCGGCAAGGTTCCCCCCACCTTAAAGAACTTTTTGATTTATTCCCTGGACATGGGGGCCCTGGTAGCGGGAACCAAATATCGGGGGGATTTCGAGGAACGGGTTAAGCGGGTGGTGGAGGAGATGCTCAAAAAGGAGAGGGCCATCCTCTTTATCGACGAGATTCACACCCTGGTAGGGGCCGGTTCCGTTTCCGGCGGAGCCCTGGACGCGTCGAACCTCTTAAAACCCGCCTTAAGCTCCGGAAAGATCCGCTGTATCGGATCCACCACCCACGAGGAATACAGCAAATTTTTCGACAAAGACCGGGCTCTTTCCCGGCGCTTTCAGAAAATCGACATTGTTGAACCCAGCGAATCCGACGCGGTAAAGATACTCCAGGGACTTAAAGTCAAATACGAGGATTACCACAAAGTTCGCTACAGCGACGAGGCGGTGGAAGGCGCCGTGCGGCTTTCCGCCCAGTTCATCACCGAGCGCCGCCTTCCCGACAAGGCCATCGACGTGATCGATGAGGCCGGGGCATACGCCAGGATCGAGGCGTACAAAAAAACGGTGAAGCAGGAAAATCTGGGGAGCAACACCGTTCAGGAAGGGACGGTGGAGATCGTTGGGGTGGATCTCCCTTTAATCGAAACCGTGGTTTCCCGGATTGCCAGAATCCCCGAACGGGTTGTGGGGGAAACCGAAAAAGACAAGCTCCGGGAACTGGAGCTAAAGCTCAAGACCCGCATATTCGGTCAGGACGACGCGGTAAGGGCGGTGGTCAAGGCGGTAAAGCGGAGCCGGGCCGGTTTCCGGGCCGAGGGGAAGCCGGTGGCGAATTTCCTCTTTGTCGGGCCCACCGGGGTAGGGAAAACGGAACTTGCCCGGAGTTTGGCGGAGATCCTGGGCATATCCCTGCACCGCTTCGATATGAGCGAATACCAGGAGAAACATACCGTTTCCCGCCTGGTAGGAGCGCCTCCGGGCTACGTGGGCTACGAGGAAGGGGGTCTCCTTACCGACCTCATCCGGAAGCAGCCCCACGCGGTGGTACTGCTGGACGAAATCGAAAAAGCCCACCCGGATGTTTACAATATCCTCCTCCAGATCATGGACTACGCCACCTTGACCGATAACAACGGCCGCAAGGCGGATTTCCGGAACGTGATCCTTATCATGACCAGCAACGCCGGGGCCCGGGACATCGGGAAGGGGCTTATCGGTTTCGGGGAACGGATCGTGGATGAATCGGCGGTAGACGGGGCGGTGGAAAAGATCTTTACCCCCGAGTTCCGCAACCGGCTGGATTCGGTGGTTCGTTTCGGCCACCTTTCCCGGGAAATTATGACCGGAATCGTCAACAAGGAACTGGCGGCCTTCAGAAACCAGCTGACGGAAAAGAAGGTTCATCTGGAAGTTACCGCCGCCTGCGTCAGCCGCCTGGCGGAAGAAGGCTACAGCAGGGAATTCGGCGCCCGCAATGTGGGGAGACTTATCGAAGACAAGATAAAAAGTTTCTTTGTGGACGAGGTGCTTTTTGGTTCCCTCAGTTCCGGGGGCGTCGCCCGGGTTGATTACCGGGACGGCGCTTATCATCTGGACCTTCCGGAAGACAAAAACGGCGTTGACGGCAACGCCGCCCCTTGTCTTGGCGCTTTTAATCCTGAGTACGGCCCGGAAACGTTCGGCCCCCTGGATACGGAAGATCTCCTGGCTATTGAAAAACCCGCCAAGTGTTCCGCCAGAGGTATAGGGGAGGAAGATCCTTCTCCAAAAAGGATATCCTAAGTGCGGCGCCGGTTCCGTCCCGGCCCGGACCCGCTTTTTCCCTATCTTGACGAAAAGCACCGCTACCAGTTCCCCGATCCCGCCCTAAGCCGGGGAAGCATCGTCGCGGTAGGGGGGAATCTTTCCCCCGGCATGCTCCTCTCCGCCTACGAACAGGGAATATTTCCCTGGTACAATCCGGAAGATCCTGTCCTCTGGCAGTCCCCTGACCCCCGCCTGGTGATCTTCCCGGAAACCCTCCATGTCTCCGCCAGCATGAAGAAGGTACTGCGGCAGGGCATCTTTACCGTCAGCTTTGACCGCGATTTTTCCGCTGTTATCCGGGGCTGCGCCACCGCGGAACGCCCCGGCCAGGACGGAACCGCTTCCGCCGGAACCTGGATCAGTGACGACATCATCGCCGCCTATACGGAACTCCACCGTCTGGGCTGGGCCCATTCGGCGGAAAGCTGGATAGACGGGGAACTGGCCGGGGGCTGTTACGGCATACGGCTGGGAAATGTCTTTTTCGGGGAATCCATGTTCGCCCGGCGGAGCAACGCTTCCAAGGCGGCCTTCCTGAGTCTGGCCCGGTCTCTCTTTGATGAGGGGGTCCGTTTCATCGACTGCCAGGTTCCCACGGAACACCTCCACAGTCTGGGGGGCCGGGAAATGGACCGGGCGGATTTCCTTGAACTGCTCAGGGAAAGCCTGGCAGCCAGTCAAGAATCAAACTGAGGATAAAGACATTTCGGTTTTATCCGCCCATCGGCCGTCGTAAACCGCCGGTTGAATCCGCTAAAAACAACCGGCCTCTTCGCGTTTCCTCCTTATGGCGTTTTGGAAACTTTAATAACCGATTTGACTATCTCCGCCTTGTCGTGGACGCTCCGTTCCATGGCGTTCCGGATATCGTCGAAATCAAACACGTTCGTAACGATACTCTTGATATCCACCGCCCCCCGGGCAACCGCGTCGATGGCCAGGGGGTAGATATGGCGGTAGCGGAAAATCGTCTTCAGCGTAAGCTCCTTGTCCAGGGCCAGACCCATGGGCAGG
>JAITQR010000262.1 GCA_031288815.1 Treponema sp. | reverse complement strand
CCCGCCTGGGCGAGGCTCTCCCATTTTTCCGCGCTCCGTTCAAGGGCCGCCCGATCCAGATAGTGTTCCAGCCGGGCCATGCCGCGCCGCAGATCGGGCCGCAGTTCCTCGGCCGGCAGCAGCAGGGATACTTGGGACAAGATAACAATAAATGACATTATCCTATTAATTTTATTAGACATATATTCCTCCTATGCGCTAAACAGATTGTTGAAAATAAATAAGTATACATCGTAATGTTGTTTAAGCGGACCGATCGATCTTCCACCGGTGTTTTCAGCCTATATAGGGCGCGGACTTGCGGTTTTGGTTTAATGAAAACGGAAAAAAATGGGGAAATTGAAAGCCGGCGCGGCTATCCCAAAGTCCAGAGCGGTAAATAATCACCTTTCAGGCGATTTTTTACCCCGCAAACTCCGTCTAAAGCGCGGGGCGTGAAAGGAGGCGGTGTTTCCGGCGTTCCAGGGCCCGGTTCCACTCTTCCTTTTCTTCAGCCGTTTGGGGTTCAAAAGGCGGAACCGGGACAGGCTTTCCCTCATCGTCAAGGGCGACAAACACAAGATAAGCCCGGTTTATCAGTCGTTTAGTACCGGAGAGGGGTTCGGCAAAACTGTCAACCCTAACTTCCAGGCTTGTTTTCCCGGTCCAGGTGACTCTGGCCTCAAGGCGCGCCGTTTCGTCAAGAAAAGCGGGGCCCAAAAAACTGAGGTTATCAACCACCGCGGTAATAACCTGCCTTCCCGTATGACGGCGGGCTTCCACGGCGGCGGTAGTATCTATCCAGGCCATAAGCTGGCCGCCGAACAGCCGGTTCATCCCGTTTACATGGGGAGGCATAACGATCTGTACATGCGAGGTAGGCATAACTCAATTATAAATATACAACAAAATGCCGAAACTGTAGATATGGGTGAATTTTCGCTGCCGGGAATGTGGAAGGAAGAGCTGGATTATACGTTGGCGGGCTTACAGGAGGATTATAACCAGTGTGTTAGAACCATCAGGAAAGCCTACAGCTACCTGGAACAGGTGGGGGTCCATGAGTTCAACAAGTACTCCAAGTACAAGTGGAGTCTGGACCGGGACAGACGCTACAGCTATGTCTGTATCCGTTACGGCAGCAGTCTGGGGCGGAAGAGCCTGGTTAAAAGCTCGGCCTATCTGGAAGACGCGGAACTCTACCGATGGATCGAAAACAAGGATCTGATATGCGAAGCCCTGGACGAAGCCTGTCAGTATATCCGGAACAAGGTGCTTACGCTGAAACGGAAGATGGACGAGACTAAACTGAGCATTATGGAATATGAGGAAAAGCTTAGGAACCTGGATGAGGAACTGGAAAAGGTGGACGCGGGTATTGCCCGGACGGGCGCCAAAGTGATGGAATAAGGGGCCTCTTTACCGGATTATCGCCGCCGGACCAGCCGGCGCGTTCGCCGCAGCCTGGACCGCCTCCCCGCCGATTGGCGCGGCGGTTTTGCCGGGTTTTTTACCGAAAAGCCTTATCTTTTCCCTTCTAAGCTCGGCGTTGAACACCGTACCTTCCGGCCAGGAACCGTCCAGGATCATCTCCGAAAGGGGATCTTCCAGTTCCCTTTGGATGGTACGCCGCAGAGGCCGGCCGCCGAATTTGGGATCCCAGCCCTTTTCGATAAGGAGCCTCCTCGCCGAAGGAAGAATGTTCAAATCGTAGCCCTGTTCCAGAAGCCGGCCTTTGAGTTCCCCGGCCTGGATATCGAACACCGCCCCTATCTGCTTCATGTCCAGGGGGTGAAAGACGATGGTCTCATCAACCCGGTTAAGGAATTCGGGATTAAAGAGACGGCGCAGTTCCGCCAGGGCCTGGCTTTCTATCTCTCCCGTGCTCATGATCCCGCTTCCCGCTCCGAAGCCCAGCCGGGAATCCCGGGAGATTTCGCGCGCCCCGGCATTGCTGCTCATGATGATCACCGTATTGCGGAAATTGACCACATGGCCCAGGTTATCCCGGAGTTCCCCCTCCTCCATCACCTGGAGGAGCAGGTTGAACACGTCCCGGTGGGCCTTCTCAATCTCGTCGAAAAGCACCACCCGGTAGGGGTTCCGTCTTATCCGTTCGGTCAGGAACCCCCCTTCCTCGTAGCCGATATAACCGGGAGGCGCCCCCACAAGCCGGGAGACGTTGTGTTTTTCCATGTAGTCGGACATATCTATCCGCACCAGTGAATCCTCGCTGCCGAAAAGATACCGGGCAAGCTGTTTGGCCAGGAGGGTTTTCCCTACGCCGGTGGGGCCCAGGAAGATGAAAGAACCCAGGGGCCGCCGGGGGTTTGAAATTCCCGCCCGGGAACGGCGTACCGCGCTGGCGACCCGGCGTACCGCGTCGTCCTGGCCGATAACCGCCTTGTGGAGTTCCTCCTCAATGACCAGAAGCTTCCGGGACTCCGCCTCTTCCAGGTGAGTTAGGGGAATCCCCGTAAGCTCCGACACTACCCTGCGTATATCCTTTTCATCCACGGTAACCCGCTCGGAAGGGGCCGCCTGTTCCCAGGCAAGACGGATAGATTCCAGCTTGGCCCGCAGGCTTTGTACCCGATCCCGTACTTCCGCGGCATGCTCGTAATCCTGGGCGGTTACCAAAGCGCCTTTCTCCTCGGTAAGGACGAGTATCTCTTCCTCTATGCCGGATATTTCCGGGGGCTGGCTTACCTTTTCAAGTTTCCGCATGGCCCCAGCCTCGTCCAGGATATCAATGGCCTTGTCGGGCATGTAACGGCCCGAAACGTAACGGTGGGCAAGAACAGCCGCCTGGACAAGAGCCTCGCCGGTGTAAGACACCCGGTGGTGATCCTCGTATTTTTTCCGCAGCCCCCTCAGTATATCCAGGGTATCTTCCAGGTTAGGTTCCTCCACCAGAATCGGCTGGAAACGCCGTTCCAGGGCCGCGTCTTTTTCAAAGTGTTTGCGGTATTCCGCCAGGGTTGTCGCGCCTATACACTGGATATCCCCCCGGGAAAGGGCTGGTTTGAGCATATTGGAGGCGTCAATGGTCCCCTCCGCCCCGCCGGCGCCAATAATCGTGTGTATCTCGTCGATAAAGAGAATTACGTTCCCGGCCTGGGCAATCTCCCTCATGATCTTTTTGAGCCGTTCCTCGAATTCGCCCCGGTACTTGGTTCCCGCCACAATGGCTCCCATATCCAGAGAGAGGATACGGCGGCCGGAAAGGGCGGAGGGCGCCTCACCCCCCATCAGAAGCTGGGCCAGACCCTCCACAATAGCGGTTTTGCCCACTCCGGGCTCCCCTACCAGAACCGGGTTGTTCTTAGTGCGGCGGACCAGGATACGCACCACCCGGTTTACCTCTTTCCGGCGGCCCACCAGGGGGTCCAGCCTCCCCGCCCGGGCAAGCTCCGTAAGCTCCCGGGAAAATTCGTTCAAGGTGGGGGTCAATACCGGATAGGACGCGGGCTTAATCCGGGAAGAATGGGGCGGCCGGTAATCCCCCTGGTGCAGTACCCAGGAGGGCTGGTATCCATCGGAAGTTCCGGAGTGGATCCAGGTTCCCCCGGCGGCGCGATAGTTCCCCTCGGTCCGGGACTGGGATCCCCGGTTAAAGGTGGTCTGTACCACCACCCGGAGCATTTCGGCATCCATCCCGTGCCGGGCCAGGTAGACTTGGACCGCCGAGCCCTGTTCCCTGAGGGCGGCGAAAAGCAAATGCTCCGTACCCAGATGCTCGCTTCCCATGTTCCGGGCTTCCTCAGTGGCAATTTCCAGCAGGGACTTGGCGCGCTTTGAAGGGGGCGCGTCGCCCCGGATAAGGGTTCCGGGCATACGGGGAATGCCCCCCTCCACGTTACGGCGGAAATCCAGCAAATCGATCCGTAGAAACATGAGGGCCTTGCAGGCTATTCCGGCCCCTTCTTTGAGGAGGGCCACGATAATATGCTCGGGGAGGAGCTGGTCGGAGTTAAAACGGCGAGCTTCTTCCTGGGCGTCAATGGAGAGAATACGGTGTACCCGTTGCGTTAAACCTTTAAACAAAATCCCCTCCAGGTATCTTCATAATCCTAATACAAGCAGCATTACTGTACAAGCGCCAGTGGTACGGCCGGGCCGCCCCTCCCGGTTTTTCGGAAGGCCGGGTAAAACCTCAGTCGGAATTGATAAGCACCCGGTCACCCGGCCCGATTCCGGCCCGATCAAACCAGCCCTGCGGAACTTCCAGGGCATAGCGAACCGAACGGCTCGATCTGATTAACGAAAGATCCTCCGGCCGCATATCGTGGATCTCCAGGATACTGCCATCGGAATTGATATAGGCGATGGAAAGGGGGATAACGGTATTTTTCATCCAGAAGGAAGCCAGCTTATCCCGGTCAAAAACAAAAAGCATCCCCCGGCCGTCGCTCAGGCTTTCACGGTACATGAGCCCCTGGGACTGTTCCTCCTCACTCAGGGCCAGTTCCACGTTCAAGCGTACCGGAAGAGCCCCGGATCGTTCTATTACCAGTTCCCTGGTCTTAAAGTTTTTGATAATATCCGGGGATTTGGAAGGTTTGGCGGCGCAGTTTGCCACGCTCATAAGAAGGGCAAAAAAGGCCGTCCATATCCATCCCCGCATCCCCTTCATCCTTGCCTGTTCCGTGCCGGTCCGCCCTTAAAAACCATCCAGAAATTCCTGCCTCTGTCTTATTTCATGGGATTCCACCGTCCGAGATTCGCCGATTATGCTGTTGAACACTTCCCGGTCAATATACTTTACCGTCAGGGGCCGTTCCAGGGCAAGGCGGGTATTTCCCCTCTCCCAAACCGCCTGCCGGGGGCTGAGGGAATCCGGCTGGCCGTATTTTTCTGTCAGAGAGGTAAAAACCGAGTAGTGATCCACCAGGTCGCTGTTCAGGGTAAAGGCCATGATAAAGAGCCGGCCGTCCCGGAGTTGAAAAAAAGCCCGCTTCACAAAGGAAAGCCCGGTAGTCTCCACCAGGCTTTGATCCCTGGCGGGTAGAAGGGACACGTCCCGGTCGCCCCGGAAGTTGAACATGCTATCCCGCAGCAGGGCCGCCTTTAGATCCTCAAGACCCATACCCAGGCTGATTTCCCGGAAGATCCGGGGTAGTCCGTTTTCCCCCGCCGTCCCCTCCGCCTCCCGTACCGCCGCCGGGGCTTCCGCGGCGGGAAGATCCTGCGCGGAAAGGGAAACGACGGGTAAAAAGGAGAGAAAAAGCGCCGCCAGAAGTCCGGCGGTCCTTTGCTTTAGTTCCATGTCTTTTTATCGGT
Source organism: Treponema sp. (assembly GCA_031288815.1). The sequence goes on along the minus strand of JAITQR010000262.1, from coordinate 4,265 downwards.
AAAATCTATTCAAACCGCTACGGTTTATCGCGCTTTCAGCGTAAACCCAAAAAATCAAATGACAGGCGGTTTTTATCCCGCAAACCGAGTAAGGGCCCGATAACCGGGATTTTTTCACGTAAAAAGGCGCCGGGCGCCCCGGGCGCAAAAACCCACAAGCACAACAGGCTGCTAGTCCAAGAGGGGAGAATGTGTTAGTATCCCTCAATCTTTGGATCCGGAGGCGTAGAGTGATAAACCGGGCTGATTATGTATCCGACAAAGACTGGCAGAGCTTCCTTGAGTTTTCACAAAAGCTGGAGACTCCCTGCGTTGTTTTCAATTTGCAAGCCATAAAGCTGAACTACCAGCGTCTTAAAGGTCTGTTCCCCTATAGCCAGATCTACTACGCCGTTAAAGCCAACCCGGAAAAGGAAATTGTCTCCATGCTGGCGGATCTGGATTCTAATTTCGACATTGCCAGCCGCTACGAGTTGGACATGGTGCTCTCCCTGGGGGTCAGTCCCGAGCGGATTTCCTACGGCAACACGATCAAAAAAGGCCGGGACGTGGCCTACTTCTACGAGCGGGGCGTGCGGCTTTACGCCACCGACAGCAAAGAGGATTTGAAAAGTATCGCCCAAAACGCGCCGGGAAGCAAAATTTACGTGCGGATCCTGGTGGAAGCCTCCTCTACCGCCGACTGGCCCCTTTCCCGCAAGTTCGGCTGCCACCCGGACATGGCCTACGATCTCTTCATTATGGCCCATGACCTGGGGCTCACCCCTTCTGGGATAAGCTTCCATGTGGGAAGCCAGCAGCGGGATATCGGCCAGTGGGACGAGGCCATTGCCAAAACCAAATACCTTTTCTCCTCCCTGGAGGAGGACGAGGGGATAAAGCTGTCCATGATCAATATGGGCGGCGGCTTTCCCGCCCCCTACATCCAGCCGACAAACGATCTTTCCGAATACGCGGCGGAGATACAGCGTTACCTGGTGGACGACTTTGGGGAAGATCTTCCCAAGATCATCCTGGAACCGGGCCGTTCCCTGGTAGGAAACAGCGGCATCCTTATCTCCGAGGTGGTGCTGATTTCCCGGAAAAACAATACCGCCCTGAACCGCTGGGTCTACATGGATACGGGAAGGTTCAACGGTCTGATAGAAACGCTGGATGAGTCAATCAAATACCCCATAGTAACAAGCAAGGACGGGCCCGGCATTAAGGAGGCGGAGGTGATCCTGGCCGGCCCCACCTGCGACAGCATGGACATCCTCTACGAAGATCACAAATACCGTATGCCGGTGGATCTGAAAATAGGGGATAGGATCTACATCCTCTCAGCCGGGGCCTATACGGCTACCTACGCCTCGGTTAGCTTTAACGGATTCCCGCCTATCAAGACTTATATTATGAAATAGTGTCTGTCCATAATGTGGACACATTATGGACTCGGACCGTAGGGCCGCGACTCCCTTGAAATAGGGATAGGGGTGTTTCCTCCAGCTAGGCCCGGGAGAACTGCCGGGGTTTGGCCTTGTCGCTGCGGTTTTGTATTTTCCGGTAGTATTCGGCCTGCCGGACTACTTCGGAGATGTTTACTATGTATAATTTGTCTTTAACTATAAGAAAATTCCGGTTTTCCAGGAGCTTCCGGATAATTTTATCCTCGTCTCCCTGGGACAGGCCGACCATGTTGGCAAGCTCCTTGGGGCCAAAGTCGAAGGAAAAGGAAGAACTGGTTTTTAAGGGTACCCGGTTTTTTTCCAACTGGATCTGCAGGGCATCGTAGATCCTTCCTACCGGATCGTTTAACAGGGTATTGGCAAGCTGTTTGTAGATGAACCAGATCCGTTCCGCCAGCAGGATAGTCAACCGGGACACTATCTGAGGCTGGGCGCCGATCATGGTACTAAAGTTGATCTTGGTAACCGCCAGTATCTGGCAATCCGTATAGGCTATGGCGCTGGCCGCCCGTGGTTTGGACTCCAGAACCGCCATCTCCCCGAAGATATCCCCGGCTTTAAGCACCGCCAGGAGTATTTCCTTGTTTTCCACGATTTTAACAATCTTTACCGAACCTGTTTGGATGATATAAAGCTCATCCCCCATCTCCCCTTCCGCGAAGATCATAGTATCTTTGGGGTAGTTCCGGACTACCTCGTCATTTTTTAAATTCAGAATGGATCCCTTAACGTAGGGAACTATTTTCATCATCCGCATCCGGGCGGTCCCCACGTTCTCCCCCCCGGGATTGTACTTGACATACTGGTTATAGGCATAAAAGGCCAGGTTATACTGGCTCTGATGGGCATAGTACTCGCCGATTTTAAACAGTATGGCCGGATCGGTTTCCCCGTTGCCCTTCAGGGTAAGCCGGGTCAGGGATTCATCAAGGTAGCGCATCCGTTTGGAAAACTGGAGGATGATCTTCATGGCCACCGGGGTATTGTTCTGGATAAGCTGGGAGTATTGATCCCTTTGGACGGCAATGAGGGTAACGTCGGTCAAAGCCTGGGCGGTTTCAATGTGGCTGTGGCCGGACATAGTGGAAACGACCCCGAAGAAGTCGCCCGGCCCCAGGATGTCCTCCTCCTTTACAATCTCCACTTCTTTTGAAATACGCACCTTGCCCTGATGGATGATAAAAAAACAGTCGGCGTTCTGTTTGCCTTCCACAATGATACATGCGCCCCTAGAAAAATTAACAAAAGCAAGCTGTAACTGGCCACTCATTTAAGTCCCCGGGTAAAAAATGTACGTATCCTGACCGCTATAATACATCAAAACTTCCCCCTAATCCTGTGTTTCGGCCTACCATTCTCCCACGAAAAGGATCTCCGGCTCCGGGGCAAAGCCCCGTTCGGCCCTGATCCGCCGAATCAGCTCCTCCACCAAGGCCCGGATATCCCCGGCGGTGGCATTTCCCTGGTTTATTATGAAATTCCCGTGCCAGGGAGCCACCCGGGCGCCGCCTATGGCAAAACCCAGCAGTCCCATTTCGTCCACGATCCTGCCCGTGGGGGCTCCCAGAGTCCGGTGGTTCTTAAAGGCCGATCCCGCCGAAGGAAAACGGTACTGCCCCCTCTCCTTCCGGTCCCGGCGCAAGGCCTCCATTTTTTCCCGGATCTTCTCCGGGGAACCGGGGGCGAGGGTAAAGCAGGCGGCAAGAATAAGGGCCTCAATGGCCTGAAACGGGCTCTTTTTGTAACCAAATTCCTCCCGCTTTACCGGAACCCGCTTGATTTCACCCCTTGCAGGACCCGAATCCCGGCCCTGATTTGAAGCGGGAAAAACCAGGAACTCAGTTTCCCCAAGGACGTCGGAAACGGATCTGTCGTAGCAGCGGGCGTTCATCCATACTGCCCCGCCTACCGAGCCGGGCATACCGGCCAGAAATTCCAGCCCCGAAAGGGAACGGCCCGCGGCAAGCTCCGCCGCCTGATCCACCGGCGTGCCGGCCCGTATCCACAGGGAGGAAGGATCCCCCTCCTCCAAAAGCCCCGTCCAGGCCCCCGTATCAAGCACAATCCCCCGGATACCCCGGTCGCTTACCACGAGATTTGCCCCGCCTCCCAGAATAAACAGGGGAATCCCCTCCTCCCGGGCGAGACGCAGAACAAGACCGGCCACCACGGGGAAAGCCTTTTCCCCGGGCCTGATCCAGAGATCGGCGGGTCCGCCTACCCGGAAAGCGGTATGGCCGGACATGGGTTCGTCAAAACGGTACTCAAAACCGGCGGCTCCTCCGCCGCTTTCACAGCCTTTCGCGAAACCGGCGGCTTTCAAAGCCGGACCGCATTCCGCTTCAAGCTTTTTGAGAAAAAAACCCATGTCCATATATCAGTATCGGCTTTTCTTCGGCAGGATGTCAACTTTTCAAAATTCCGGGGTCTTCGGCGCCGGAACGTATGGTGAAACCGGTAGGGTATAATTTGAGAACCCCTTTTACACCCGCCGGTTTTTGCATAGGAAGGCGCCGTCCCCCTGTTCCGTTTTTTCCCTGTTTTGCGTATCTATTATCTGGTCATGGCGGTACTGACATCTCCGGCAAGCACCGTTTCTATTTCTGATGCGGGGATATCGTAATTGTAAAAGTGGTTAAAGAAATACTTTACCACCTCTTTCATGTCTACATCGGCGAAGCGCTCCGGGTAGAGTTTAGTTCCCAGCCAGAGGGGCAGCATGGCCCCCTCGCCGGAACGGACCGACCAAAGGTAGATGCCGTAGGGACACACGTAGACCCTGCGGTTTTTTACGGCCGAAACGGTTTGCAGGGCGGG
>JAITQR010000243.1 GCA_031288815.1 Treponema sp. | reverse complement strand
CCGCCGGAACGATACAGGCGGCGCTCAGTTCCCGGGAAAGCCTTTACCTGCGGAACTGCTATTTTAAGAATGCCTCCCACTGCGTTCTGAACCCGGACGGCTCCGAAGCGCCGGGAAATCCCCGGGGTTGGACGAGACTAAAGGAATTCGCCCACGGTATTGATTCCATGCCCATGTGGGGCGGCGTATACAGAGCCCCCCTCTATCTGGACGGAAAGCGCCTTGACTCGCGGACCTGGCTTGCGGATGCGGGGGAGGGAGAAGAGCCTCCTGCGGACCTGCTCTCCAAACACCGTTACCGTCTGCCCATCTGGCGGGAGCTTCTTGAATACAATGTCAAAAAAACCGGGGCCGCCGGAGACGGACGGGCCGACGATACCATGGCGCTGCAAAAGGCCATAGACCAGGCCGGGGATGGTTACGTCTTTCTTCCAAAAGGCTATTACCGCGTCACCGGCCCCCTGAAACTCCGGGCCGATACCAAGCTCGTCGGCGTCGCCCAGAACCTTTCACAGATCCTCGTAAGCCAGGAGACGGGCGGTGAGTTTGCCCGGTCCCCGGGGCCGGTCCCCGCCCTTGAAACTCCCGATACTCCCCAGGCCTCGCTGGTCCTGGCCTACTGCGGTATCGTTACTTCCCGGGAGATGACAAATGTTTACGCCCTCCACTGGCGCTGCGCCGGCGGCTCGGTGCTGCGGAACTTCGCCTTCTACGCCGATCCGGGCTACCGGATAACCTGGATGACCAAAGAGCGGAACGGCCCCTGGATCATAGTCAGCGGCAACGGCGGGGGAAAGTGGTACAACTTTTGGTGCGACATTACCCAGGGCGGCAAAGACTACCGCATACTAAGCATTCAGGGTACGCGGCAGCCCTTTGCCATTTACGCCTGTAATCCCGAACATTCCCGTTCCGATTACGAGATGGAAATTCTGGACAGCCAAAACATTGCCGTCTACGGTTTAAAGAGCGAGTGCAACAGCCCGGATCTGCTAATCCGGAACGGCGACAACATTGCCCTGTTTACCAAAGGCGGCGACGCCACCGCCCCGGAAGGGAAGGCCCTTATCAACATCGAGAACGGCGCCAACCTGATCCTGAGCCTCCTCAATGACTACCGGGTTACCGTCGGCCACGATTCCAGCTATTTCAGCGGCCACTGGTATCACCCTTCCCTGTGGCACATGCTCAGGGATTCGGCGGGGACGGGAAAACCGGTAGTAACGGAACCCTGGGAACGGCCCTGCATGTATAAAAGAGGCGAATACAGGGATATTTTTTAAGTCCGGGGCCGGTTTTTGGGAACCGGTAACTGTACCTTTAGCCGGCAGGCTTCAGCCATCCTGAATCGCGGGCAAAGCCCCGCTGATTCGGGGGATAAAAAAAGACGATGCGCCTGGACGTTCGGGTTTAACCCCGCTGCGCACCGTCTTGATTCCCGGGGGACCTCCCCATGTTTTATATATCGGAGTTGAACACCGGAACTTTATAGTTTTAGAATAGGTCCCTGGAGGCAAATATGATCGAAGCCAGCGCGGAATATGTACCTGCCGGAAAACTCAAGTACGGCATGGTAGGCGGAGGGCCGGGTTCCTTTATCGGCGATGTTCACCGGCAGGCCATCAGGCTGGACGGCTTGGGGGAACTCGCGGCGGGTTGTTTTTCCCGCTCCCCAGAGGGTACCCTGGCGACCGGCGCGGCCCTGGGCCTGTCCCCACAGCGGCTCTACAAAACCTTTGAGGAAATGGCGGAGGAGGAGGCGAAACGCCCGGACAAGATCGATTTTGCCGTCGTGGTTTCCCCCAATACCTCCCATTACGCCGCGGTCAAGGCCTTTTTAAGCCGGGGTATCCCGGTGGTCTGCGAGAAACCCTTTACGGTGGAAGAAGACCAGGCCATGGAATTGGCGGATCTGGCGAAGAAAAACAAGCTGCTCTGCGCGGTCACCTATACCTATTCGGGAAACGTCACGGTGAAACACGCCCGGGAACTGGTGCGGCGGGGCGAAATTGGGGACATCCTTTTCGTCAACGGCGAATACCCCCAGGAATGGCTCCTCTCCCCGGCGGAAAAACAGGGGAGCAAGCAGGCGGTGACCCGGACGGATCCGGCCCTGGCGGGGAAATCCAACAGCGTGGGCGACCTGGGTACCCATATCGAGAGCACCGTTTCCTACATCACCGGCCTGCGGATCAAATCGGTCTGCGCCCGGCTGGACCGGATCGGGGAAGACCGGGTTTTGGACACCAACGCCACCGTCATGCTGGAGTACCAGGGAGGCGCCAAAGGGGTCTACTGGATCAGCCAGGTAGCCTCCGGCTACGACAACGCCCTGCGGATCCGGATCTTCGGCTCCAAAGGCTCCCTGGACTGGAGGGAAGAGGAATCAAATTACCTGGGCCTCTCCCGTTTCGGCCAGCCCAACCTGGTGCTGTCCCGGGCAAAGGATCCTTTTTATCCCCGCGCCCAATCCTGTTCCCGGCTCCCCTCCGGCCACCCGGAAGGCTACTTCGAGGCCCTGGCCAATATTTACCGGACTTACATCGGCGCCCTGATCAAACAGAAAAAAGGCGAGCCCCTGACGGAGGACGACCTTGACTTTCCGGATCTGCAAATGGGCATAGACGGGGTTAGGTTTGTGGGCAAATGCGTGGAAAGCTCCGAAAAGGGAGCCCTCTGGGTATCCTTTTAGCGCCGCGTCCCCGGGGTTTTCCCGAAGCCGGGGTCTGAGGAAAGCCTCCCGTTAGCCCCCGGCCGTTAATCCCTGAAGTGGAGCCAGGCGAAATTTTCCGGTATGTGGGAATCGTAGACCCCGTGTTCGTTCAGGGCCCAGCCGGCGCTTCCCAGTTCCCTGCCGTTGGCCCGCAGATTCTCGAACCGGAAAAACTGGCAGCGGATACTGTCCTCTTCTTTTGGGGGAAAACTTTTGCCGGGGCTCAGAATCCTAAAGCCCTCCCAGGGAAAGGCCAGTTCCACCGTCCAGCCCCTGTCGACGCGGGAAGGATCGTTGATCTTCCCGTCCACCCGGACGCCGCTTTGAAGGGACGGAAAATCAAAATCCATAAAGGCCCAGCGCCGTCCCCGGGGGCGCCTCCGAAAACGGGCCGCGTCCTGGAAGCCGCCCAGCACGTCCACATCCCGGTTATACAGATCGAACAGGGGCTCAAAACGGCTCCCCCGCTTCAGGGCGTCCTGGTAGATAAACAACACCTCGTAGACCGTGTTAAAGGCGTTGATCTCAAACTCGTAGTAACAGTCCTCGCCGTCAAAAAAAAGCTCCACATCGTTGTCAAACCAGATAAGGGAATCCCGCTGGGTAAAGGAAGCCCGGACATCCGGCTCGTCAATCCAGTAGGCCGCGTAGAGGGCCTTTTCGTCCCAAAGGGCCGCCATCCGGGTATTCAGCGGGGCCGGCCCGCCGGTAACCAGATCCACAAAGGGGCGGGACTTTTCCGCCCGCTTCCACACCGGCTTTTCCAGGTCCCCGTTTATGGGAAAAGCCTCGCGCGCCCTCCGGCAATCGTAGTGGGCAACGCGATCTTCGCTAATCCGGTAATCGTCCATGGCGTTCTCCGTTTTCCGTATAGATTGGGGCCGCTTTCAGAACCCGCCCGGCCAGGCCGCCGGCCCGGCGCTTTGCGGAAACACCGTTTCCGGGCGGATGAAACAGGCTCACCACAATTCATTATACCCTATTTTAAGCCGATGGTACCGGCGGCGGCCCTCCACCCCCTGTCCGTCTGGCGTCTTTTTCCCCGGAGTGGTATAAAAAGCCATGGCATTGAACTGCGGTATCGTGGGGCTCCCCAACGTGGGAAAGTCCACCATCTTTTCCGCCCTCAGCGGGGCGGCTGCGGAGGCGGCGAATTACCCCTTCTGCACTATCAATCCCAATGTGGGAATCGTGAATGTCCCGGACCAGCG
>JAITQR010000221.1 GCA_031288815.1 Treponema sp. | reverse complement strand
AAGTCCGGCCTCGGCGATGGGCCCGTTTTCGGCGGCCCGGTCCAAAAGCGAGCGAACCAGGGCGAAACGCTCCGCCCCGGGGCCTCGGAGGGGACGGCCGTTTTCAAGCTGTTCCGGGGGAAGGGCCAGGGTGATCTTCTTTTCCCCGTCCATGGCAAGAACGCCCAGCTTGGAAAGGGTCCCAAAGGCGCTCCCCACGTCCTTATTGTCCAGCTTGAGGGTTTCGGCGATTTCCGGCAGTCTGAGACCGCTTTTGATCCGCGCCAGTTCGATGATCCGTTCCTCGGGACTGCCCTGTTCCTTCCAGGAACGGCCAAGATCGGTCAACTCGAAAAAAACCTCCCTGCGGCGGCTGGTTTCGACCACCAGCCCCTTGCCGGCAAGCCAGGACAGGGCCTGGTTCCCGTTGCCGCTCTTGAAACCCAGATCCTTTTCAACCTTCTCGACGGTAAGGCTGTCGTCTTTCTTGTAAGAGAGAATTATCCGTATCTCCAGGGGGTGGAGGTTCTTTACGGTGTTCTGAACGTCAATTGCCATGGGAAAAGGATAGCAAGTTTGGGCTTTTGATGGAAGACCGCGCTATCTCCGGCCCAGGCCCAGGTAGTAGGTTTCAAAGGATTCCCGCCGGCAGGCCGCGGGCTTGAAAGACCTGGCCGTCTCAAAGAGTTGGCGGATCTGCTTAAGCAGCCCGGCGCTGTCCCCGCCCTGGTACACCTTGATAACCAGGCTGCCGCCCCGTTCCAGGGCCTCCCCGTAGAGAAGGATCGTCTCCGCCAGCTCCAGGGACCGGAGGGTGTCCACCCGCCGGTTTCCCGTGGTGGCCGGGGCGGCGTCGCTCATCACCAGGCGGTAGGGGGCTCGGGAAAGGAGGGCCTGCCGGGTCTCCTCCTCCCTGATGTCTCCCTGGACAAAGTAAAAGTTCTCCCCGTCGAAAAGCCCCCGGTCGTACTGCCGGGAGAGGGGGGAAAGATCCGCCGCGGCGAGGAAAGCGCCCTCCGCCCCGCCGGCCTTCCCGCTCCGGCCGCCGGAGAGTTTCCGCAGGGTGTAGAGACTCCAGCTTCCCGGCGCGGCTCCCAGATCCAGGGCCCGGAAACCCCCGCCGGAAGCGGGGATGAGACGGAACTTTTCGTCCATCTCCTTCAGTTTGTAGACGGAACGGGCGGGATAGGCCTCTTTCCGGGCCCTGAGAGACCAGGTATCAGGCTTTTCGTAGTTTGCCATTTGCTATATACCTAAGCTATGGATGTGGAGTATACCCGCCGGCTTGAAAAGATTGAAGCGGTGCTGGAGCGGTGGCTTCCCGAAGGGCCGGACGCCGCTTGGGCGGGGCGGGTGTTTCCGGGGCTTGAGGGCCGGGTGCCGGAAAACTGCCTGGCCAGCCTGGCCGGTCCCTGCCGGGATCTTCTAAGCCGGGGGGGGAAGCGGTGGCGGCCCCTGCTGATGGTTCTGGTCTGCGAAAGTCTGGGAGGCGGCCAGGCGGCCCTGCCCCTGGTTCCCCTGGTGGAGTTCTGCCACAACGCCAGCCTTATCCACGACGATATCGAAGACGGTTCCGACCGGCGCCGGGGGAAACCCGCGGTGCACCTGATCCACGGCCTTGATACGGCCATCAACTCGGGCTCCTTTTTTTACTTTCTCCCCCTGTCCTGCCTGGGCGCCTGGGAGGCCCCGGCGGAACAGAAGGAAGCGGTCTTCGCGGTTTGGGGGGAGTATATGCGGCGTCTCCACCTGGGACAGGCCATGGACATCCACTGGCACCGGAATTTCGAATCCCTCCCCAGTCTCGACGAGTATTACACCATGTGCGGCCTTAAAACGGGCTGCCTCGCCCGGCTCGCCGCGGTTCTGGGCGTCCTTTCGGCGATCCCCGGCGGGGAAGCCGGGGAGAGGGCGCGGAGAGACAGGGCGGTCCTTGCCCTGGGTGAGGCGGCGGAAAAGCTGGGGATAGGCTTCCAGATCCTGGACGATGTAAAGAACCTGAGCACCGGGCTCCCCGGAAAGAGGCGGGGCGACGATGTGGTGGAGGGGAAGAAGAGCCTGCCGGTGCTGCTCTACCTCCACGGGGCGGGAAAAAACGCCGGGGCTTCCCGGCGGAGCTTTGAGGAGCGGGGAGAACTGGCGGCCCGCTGTTTTACCGGGGCCAGGAAGGGAGGCCCCTCCGCCCCGGAGGTGGAGGAACTTATCGCCCAGCTGGACGCCGCCGGAACCCTGGAGCAGGCCCGGGAGCGGGGTCTTGCCCTGATCCGGGAGGCCGTGGCGGTTCTTTCCGGGGATTCCGCCGCCTTTGCCCCGGGAGGGGAGGGGCGGCGGCTCCTTGGGGGTCTTGCCGATCTTATCAGTTAACGATCATTATGGATAATTATTATGGATACCATGTTGGAAGTTGAAATTTGGACCATCGCGCGAACCACCAGGGGGAGCGCGGTGCTATTGCGAATCCCGGGATCGGATACGGTGGTCCCCATACCCATCGGGCAGCTTGAAACGCAGCCGATTCTTTTCGGGCTGGGGGATGTGAAAGTAAAACGCCCCCTCACCAGCGATCTTCTGCTTGAAGCCATACGGCGTCTGGGCGGCGTCCTTTTCCGGGTGGAGGTTCACGAGATTCGGGACGATATCTTTTACGCCCGGCTGCTCATTTCCGGAAGGGAATACCCGGAAGTCAATCCCCTGATTCTGGATTGCCGGCCTTCCGACGGCTTTGCCCTGGCGACCCGGTGTAAATGTCCGGTCTATGTGGCCCCTCTGGTGGTGGACAAGATCGGCGTCCCCGCCGAACTTATCATCGAAGAAACCGGCTCCATCAGCGTGGACACCGCCGCGCCCCCGGAAGGTAAAGATCTCAGCTTCTCTATCAAGACAAAGCGCCGTAAACTCCAGGTTGAGCTGGATGAAATGGTGGCCAAGGAAAATTACGAGCGGGCGGCGGAAATCCGGGATCTCCTCGTCCTGCTGGACAAAGAACTGAACGACGGCAAGGAAAACGGCCATCCGTAAAAGATCCTAAGAACGCTTTCCCAAAAGCCGGACTCGCGGAACAATTTTACTCTTAACTCAATTGCCAAACCGGAAAAGCCGATATAAAATATATCCAAATTATTTCCGGAGAAAAAAGTGGGGATACGGTGGCTCTGTAAAAGACGGTTTTATTTTGGGTTGGGGGTATTCCTCTTTTTGGTATATCTCGTTTCCACCGGACTTTTCTCCTTGACCCGGCAGAAACCGGGCAATGGGCCGCCGGACGCCGAATCCGGCGTGGGCGGCATGGCCTATACCGAGACCAGCCTGGAAGAACTGCAAATAGATATTGAGGAAGGCGATCCCTCCCTTATCGGCCTGCCCGAACCCGAATCCTTCTCCAAGCCCAGGGTGCTCCTCCATAGTTCCTACCGGGTGGAAAAGGGCGACATGATTGGCGATCTGGCCCAGAAATTCGGCCTCAACCAGGACACCATAATTTCCTACAACGCCATCAAGAATACCCGGCTTCTCCAGATAGGCCAGACGCTGAAGATACCGAACCAGGACGGAATTCTCTACACCGTAAAAGAGGGCGACAGCCTGGAAAAGATCGGGGAAAAATACCAAACCGGCACGGAGGCTATCCGCACGGCAAACGAGCTTTTCTCCGACACGATCCACCCCAAGACGGTACTGTTCATTCCCAACGCCCGGCTTGACTGGGTGAATCTCCAGGAAATAAACGGCGATCTCTTTATCTGGCCCGTATCGGGGTATATCAGTTCCAAGTACGGTTTCAGGGCGAGTCCCATTAACGGGGCCCGGCAGTTCCATACCGGCATAGACATCGGCGCCAACACGGGGACACCGATCCGTTCGGCCATGTCCGGCCGGGTTATCTTCGCCGGATGGAGCGACGTATTCGGGAACTACGTGGTGATAAACCACCATTCCGGATACCGGACCCTGTACGGCCACATGAGCGCAATCCGGGTGAAAAACGGGGCCCTGGTGGGAACCGGCGAGCGGATCGGCGACGTGGGCAGTACCGGGGTTAGTACCGGCCCCCACCTGCATTTTACGGTCTACAAGAACGGCGTTACGATGAACCCCCGGGTTCTGATGAAGTAAGGCGGAGAGCTTCACACTGTTCCGGATCGCCCCGTCTTCATGGAACAGCCTCAGCGGAATATACGCAACTACCGGTACATAATCAGAAACAAATACATCATCCAATTACCACACAATCAGGCGAAAGCAGGGGGGCCCTGTCCCTGATTCCCTTTTCCCCTCCCCGTACTAAGCTCTCTCCGCCTTTCCTCCGATAATCTAAAAGTATGAACGCCCTGGCAGTACTCTATGGCGGCAG
>JAITQR010000212.1 GCA_031288815.1 Treponema sp. | reverse complement strand
CCCGCGCAGATACCGCAGCCTTCGGTTTTGATGATGATGTCTTCGTCCCCGCATTCGGGTGAAGGGTAATCGTTTACAAAGCGGTAATCGGTCTGGCTGTAGGCCACCAGGGCCCGCATCGTTTTTGGATACTTGCTCATAATTCCTCCTCCTTGACGAATCATATCAGGGAGCCGGTTCCAAAACCAGCGGATTCCGGCGGCCCCATCAAAGTCCATCCGCCCTGTTTTGGCGGTTTACGGGGAGGAAACTAAGGTTAGACCCCGACCACCGCGGTAACCTGGGGTACTTCCTTCTTGAGGTAGTTTTCTATGCCCATCTTCAGGGTCATCTGGGCCATGGGGCAGCCCCCGCAAGCGCCGGTAAGCTTAACCGAAACAGTCCCGTCATCGGAAACCGACACAAATTCCACATCCCCGCCGTCCGCCTGGAGGGAAGGCCGTACATTATCGAGAGCGGACTTAACTTGCTCCTCAAACATGTCTTTCTCCTTAAAAATCCTTGGCCTGACTTTTAAAAGACATGACTCTTAAAAGCCCGCGACACTTAGATTACTGAATTGATAATACTAATAAGCGTCTAAAATGGCAAGCGCGCGCGTTGCCTTATCCCCGGGGCGGACGGCTGAAAGAAACCGGCGTTTCGGCGGAAAGCACCTTGAGCATGCAGGAGCGGCCGCTGTCCAGCAGCGGTGTTTCCTCAATACGCTTTACGATATTTTCCACCACCTCCGAAGGGACGATAATGTCGCAGAATTCCCGGGAGTGGGACTCCATGGTCTGCCCCTGGACAACGGCGCTGTAGGATCGCATCTCAAGGTAGTTAAGCGTCGCGCCCCGCGCCCCGTTTTCCATGGCAGTTTTCCTGAATATATCGACTTCCTCCTCCTCGCCAATGAAAAAAAGCCCCTTTTTGCCGCCGGTTTTGTTTTTGTCCTCCGGTGATCCGCCGGCCTTTGTTCCCAGCCTGCGCCAGTTGCTCGATCCCTGTACCTCGTCAAGGGCGGCGATTACCTGCTCCATGGTCGCCGCGTGTACCCTTTTACCCTGCCTTACCCGAAGGTTCACCACCGGGGCGTGGACAAAGACCTTGTAAAGGAAACCGTTGCCGGGAACGTCAAGCCGCGCCCGGGGGATAAGGGTTTTTTCCACCAGCTCGGCGTCGGAACGGGGAACCAGGAACCAGATGATCTCCTTCTCCACCGGAATGGTTATCCGCAGCAGCCCCAGCTTGTCCCGAAGCCCCACCCCGGTACCGAAAAAGACAACCGGCACGCAAACGCCAAGTTCAAGTACCGCCGCGCAAAGAGACTCCCCCAGGCCCCGGGATACGGTACAGCAGAGGAGGGCGTACTCTTCCCGGGGAAGCTTGTCCTCCGCGCCGCAGAGGGCTTCGAGTTTTTCCTCGTCGAAAACCAGCGGGCTTCCCCTCCGGATGAATCCCCGCATGGCAAAGACGCAGCCCCGTCCGCCCATTCTCAGATCGGTCGTCTCGGCGATACGGCGCATCACGCCCTGTTCAAATTTCGCGGGAACATAGAAACGGTAGAACAGGGCTCTGCTTTCCTCAAGCTTTGTGGTGGGGCGCAGTCCGAAGAGTCTCTTTTTATCTGCCAGGGACATCTGCTTGGCGCGGAATACAAAAACCTCCGGCAGCGCGAGATCGGTAAGGATACTGTCCAGGAGTTCCGTAATATTCACGTCGGCGACACAAATAATGGTCGAAAAATCAGCTTGCATAAGCGTTCCTTGTAGGCCCTCTATTTTTAGCGGAGCAGTCCGGGAACCGGGCTTTCCGAACGGTTCATTGGACTTGTTCGATAACCCGGTTGGTTTCCGAACAAGTCTTGCAAAATACTTCGCCTTTTGCCGTTTTTAAGCGCTTGTTGTTCAGAAACTTCAGTTTCTGAACAACTCTATTCTTTTATCGCCCGCCTGGATTTCTGCTTGTCGATAATACCCGACACGAGAACCGCAATAATCGGAACGACGCTCGCCGTGGCCACGATGCCGAAAGCGCCGTCCGCCCGGAGCGAATCGGCGCCAAGCCCCAGTCCCGTTGTTATGATTATGGGAACGCTGATAGGGCCGGTGGCTATGCCGGCCACGTCCCAGGCTATCGAGGAAAAATCCTCCGGCGCGAAGGCGGTGAGGATCAGGGCCAGGGCGTAAGAAGGGGCCAGTATCCAGGAAAGATGGATGCCTCCGGCGGGGAGCATGTTGCTGAAAAGCACCCGGGCGAAACCGAGGGCCATGCCGATACCCACCCCTATGGCGGCAATCATCACGAGTTTCGACCGCTTGAACGTACCGGTGGTCATCTCCTCCACCGTAACGGCGGTGGCGGCCAGGGCGGGTTCGGCGAAGATGGCGAAAAAACCCAGGAAAAAAACGAAGGCCAGTATGGCCAGGTAGGCGCCCAGCCTGCCGAAGTCCGAAAACACGGCGCTTTCCACCGGAATATGGGTATAGATGTCGCCGTTCAGATATTCGGGGATAAATTTTTCCGGTTTCGGCCCCTTTTCGCCGGGAATCCAGATGTACTCCCGGGGGCCGGATTTGTCCGGAACGGTAAAGATAGAGCTTGAGTCAACGCCGTGCAGGACGAGCGCCTTTTCCGTGTTGGAAATTTCCCGGTAGGTGTGGGTAAGGGACGCGCCGGTCTGGGAACTTATGGCGGTAATCCCTCCCTCCATCCCCAGGTTGAGGGCGAACATGCCGGCGGTAACAAAAAATATGCCCAGTACGGCGATATCGGGGTTGCGGATCCGATCCCGGGCGATACAGGCAATGGCGATGATCAGCGCCAGGGCAAGGGGCAGAACCGCCACCACCGCGGCCTTCAGGGACGCGAGCAGGGATCGGGAAGAAAACACCGAAAAATTTCCGCCGGCCTTTCCGTCCGGGGCCGGCGTCTTGCCGCCGGGAAAGGAAACGCTAAAAAGGGCCGGCGAAAGATCGCCCTTTAAGACCGCGGCTTCCGCCATTTTGACCAGTTCCTCTTCGCCGCCGGCCACATAGAGGGCCTTTCCGCGCTGTTCCGGCGAAGGCGAGAAGAAATCCGCCGCGCCGGAGGGTTCCGGAACCCGGGGGCCGATCAGGGCCGCCAGAAAGAGCACGGCGGCGACGGGCAGGGCGGAGGCAAGGGTCACCAGCCCCAGCCCCGAACTGTCCGAGTTTTTTCCGCCGGTTTTTGATACCCCCAGGCCCAGGGACAGGATAATCGGTACCGTAACGGCGCCGGTAGCCGCCCCGCCCGTGTCCCAGGCAAGGTTCACCACCAGACGGAGAACCTCGTTTTCGTCAAACACGCAGCTAACGGCAACCAGGAGGGGTATAATAATAAAGACCGGCGGCTTAAAGGGCCAGCCGAACATAAAACGGTAAACCCCCAGCACCACCGAAATCCCCACCCCGGCGGCAATCGCGGCGACAAGCCAGGATGAGCCCCGGTTAAGCAAAAGGTAGAGGAGCGGCGCGTTCCAGGGGGGGATCACGCTTCCCTGCTGCCGGAGTATCGCTATGGCCGGCTCGGCGAGGGTGGCGGTAATTCCGACAACCATGGAAAAAACCGTTACCCCGGCCGCGCCGATCTTCCCGGGCAGGCGCATTCCGCACTGCTCGCCCAGGGGTATAATACCCAGAAAAAGCCCTTCGAGAAAAAACGAAAGCCCCAGAATCGCCATACCCACCCCGGCGGCGATGGGAAAGACCCTCTGCGGCGATACCCTGAGCACAAAATACTGGGCGGCGATAAGGTAGAAGCTTACCAGGAGCACCGCCCTGAATTGGGGCCTGATTTTTTGGAGAGCGTAGGAGCCGACCATCAGAAGGATCTTGTTCAAAGGCAGAACAATCAGATTCCGCCTGCGGGGCAGGAACCGTTCTTTCAAATTCACCAAATCCGTCTCCTCGTTTTTGAAGCCGCTATGAGTATAATAACCTCATAATAAAAAATACAAACCAAGAATATGCAATAGGTTTTCATATAATTCATACTTTGAGCCCTATGCTTTTTTGGAAAACCGGGTATAATCTCATCAGGAATTGGGATGAGTAAAGTTTTAAAAGAAAAAATAATGGAGGCCTTCGGCTCGGTACTCCCCATCACGGCGATAGTGCTTATCGCGAGTGTCGTACTGGTTCCCATGCCCGCCGGAACCGTCCTGATGTTCCTGGCCGGGGCCGCCTTGCTTGTCGTCGGCATGGGTTTCTTTACCCTGGGGGCGGACATGGCCATGATGCCCATGGGGGAAGGCATAGGCATACAGCTAACCAAGTCCTCCAGTCTGATCCTGACAATCCTGGTAAGTTTTATCATGGGCTTTATTATCACTGTGGCGGAACCGGATCTCCAGGTTTTGGCCCGCCAGGTCCCCATGGTGTCCGCGACGCTGTTGATCCTTACGGTTGCCTGCGGGGTGGGTTTTTTTCTGGTTCTGGCGGTACTCCGGACCCTGTTTAAAATTCCCCTTTCGATCCTGCTGCTCCTGTTCTACCTGGGGGTATTCATCATCTCCTGTCTCAGCCCCGGCGCCTTTATCCCGGTGGCTTTCGATTCCGGGGGGGTCACTACCGGGCCGATGACGGTACCCTTTATCCTGGCCCTGGGGGTCGGCGTTGCCTCGATCCGCAGCGACAGGAATTCCCAGGACGACAGTTTCGGCCTGGTGGCCCTGTGCAGCATAGGCCCCATACTGACGGTTCTGATTCTGGGGATTCTCAACAACCCGGACAACATCGATCCGGCCCGTTTCACCGTGCCCCAGGTGGAAAATTCCCGGGAAGTGGTAAAGTATTTCGCCCTTGAGCTTCCCCATTACGCCAAGGACGTATCCATGGCCCTGGGGGCCATCGTGGTCTTTTTCCTGATCTTCCAGATCCTCACCAGACGCTACAAGCGCCACCAGTTGGGCCGTATCGCGGTTGGCTTTGTCTATACCTTTATCGGACTGGTGGTGTTTCTTACCGGGGTGGACGTGGGCTTTATCCCGGTGGGCCAGCTTCTGGGTTCCCGGCTCGGGGAGGCACCTTTCAGGTGGATCCTGGTTCCTTTAAGCATGGTGATCGGCTATTTTATCGTAGCCGCGGAACCGGCGGTTCACGTGCTCAACAAGCAGGTGGAGGAGATTTCCGGCGGGGTGATAAGCCACAAGGTTATGAACCGGGGGCTGGCCATCGGCATGGCCATCGCCCTGGCTATCACCATGACCCGTATCCTTGCCGGTATTCCCATCATGTGGATCCTCATCCCCGGTTACGCCTTTGCCCTGATCCTCACCTTCTTTGTGCCCAAGATCTTCACCGGC
>JAITQR010000114.1 GCA_031288815.1 Treponema sp. | reverse complement strand
AAGGCCACGTTCTCGAAGACGCTCATGTGCTTGAACAGGGCGTAATGTTGAAACACGAACCCTACCTTCCTGTCTTTGGTCTGTTTCCAGGTGGAATCTTCCCCGAAAAGGCTGATGGTTCCCGTGTCCGGGGTTTCAAGGCCGGCGATGATCCGCAGGAGGGTGGTCTTTCCCGACCCCGAAGGCCCCAGGAGGGCGGTGATCTCCCCGTCGGGGATCGAGAGGTTGATGTTATCCAGGGCAGTAAAATCCCCGAACTTCTTGTTAACCTCGGTAATTTCTATGCTCATATCCGGTATTCCTTCATGTCATGGCTCATAGCCTTTTCACACCAGCTTTTGCTTCCGCTGTTCCGCGATAAAGCGCTCCACCACGGCCTTGACGATCAGGGTGACCAGGGCGAGGAGGGTCAGGAGGGAGGCCACCGCGAAGGCAGTGGCGAACTGGTATTCGTTATAGAGGATCTCGATGTAAAGGGGCATGGTGGTGGTGATCCCCCGGATGATCCCGGAGACCACCGCCACCGCGCCGAATTCCCCCATGGACCGGGCGTTGGTCAGCACCACGCCGTAGAGAAGTCCCCACTTGATGTTGGGAAGCGTGATCTTGAAGAAGGTCTGTAGGCCGTTTGCCCCCAGGGTCAGGGCCGCTTCCTCGTCGTCCTTCCCGAGTTCCTCCATCAATGGGATAAGTTCCCGGGCCACAAAGGGAAAGGTAACAAAGGCCGTGGCAATGACGATCCCCGGCATGGCGAAGACGATCTTAATGTTCCGCGCCATGAGCCAGGAGCCGAACCAGCCGAAGGAGCCGAAGAGGAAGATAAACAAGAGCCCCGCGATCACCGGGGAGATGGCAAAGGGAACCTCTATCAGGGTGATAAGGATGTTCTTCCCCCGGAAGTTGAACTTGGTAATGACCCAGGCGAGGATCACGCCGAACACGGCGTTGACCGGCACGCAGATAAGGGAGGTCAGGAGGGTCAGACGGATGGAGGCGAAGATATCCGGTTCACTGAAGGCTCGCAGGTAGGTCTTGAATCCCGAACCCAGGGCCTGGGAAAAGATCGTGAAGAGGGGGATGACGATAAAGACCCCAAAGAAGACCAGGGCGATGGCGATGAACGTCGGCTTTATCCACCGGGGTTCTTTGATGATTGCGGGGATCAATTAATTTTCCTTCCTTTTTTTGGCGAAGCCCTGCAAGAGGTTGATGAGGAAGAGGAGGACGAAGGCGCAGACCAGCATGGTAACGCCGATGGCGCTGGCCCCCCGGTAGTCGAACTGGAGCAGCTTCTTCACGATGAGCAGGGGCACGATCTCGCTTTCGTAGGGCATATTGCTGGAAATAAAGATGATGGAGCCGTATTCCCCCAGGCCCCGGGCAAAGGCCAGGGCAAAGCCCGTGAGGAGGGCCGGCAGGATAGCGGGGAAGATCACCTTTCGGAAAATCTGGTAAAAATTAGCCCCCAGGCTGGCGGCGGCTTCCTCCAACTCCCTGTCCAGTTCCGCGATGACCGGCTGGGTGGTCCGCACCACGAAGGGCAGGCCCGTGAAGATAAGGGCGATGACGATACCTCCCTTGGAATAGGCCACGGAGATCCCCGCCTTTTGGAGCAGGGCCCCGATGATCCCGTTGGAGGAAAAGATATAGGACAGGGAGATTCCCGCCACCGATGTAGGAATAGCGAAGGGCAGATCGATGAGGGCGTCGATGACCCGTTTACCGAAGAAGGAATACCGGGACAGGACCCAGGCGATGACGAGGCCGAAAACAAAATTGACGGCGGCGGCCCAAAAGGTCGATACAAAGGAGAGCTTAAAGGCCGCCAGGACCCGTTCATTGGCGATTAGGGCCCAGAATTCTCCGAAGGAGAGCCGGGCCGCATAGAGGACCAGCGCGGAAAGGGGGATAAAGATCAGGAGGGACATATAGGTGATGGAAAGCCCCAGGGTTAAGCCGAAGCCCGGCAGCTTCATTCCGCGTCTTTTTACCCCCATTTCCGGTTACCTCCGCTTGAGCTCGTCGATGATCTTGTCGAACTCTCCGCCGTCACCGAAGTGGAAGGGCTGAGCCTTGGCCCAGCCACCGAAGACCTCGTCAATGGTGATGAGTTTCAGCGCGGGGAACTGGGAAGCGAATTCCCCGGCCACCGCCGGGTCCCGGGGCCGGTAGTAGTGTTTTCCCGCCAGCCGCTGGCCGTCGGCGGAATAAAGGTAATTCAGGTACTCCCGGGCGATCTGCTCGGTTCCCCGTTTCTTGACTACCGTATCCACCCAGGCGACGCTGGGCTCCGCCAGGATACTAAGGCTGGGAACAACAATGTCGAATTTCCCCGGCCCCAATTCGTTGATAGAGAGGAAGGCTTCGTTCTCCCAGGCCAGAAGCACGTCCCCTATTCCCCGCTGGACAAAGGTGTTGGTGGAACCCCGTGCGCCGGAATCCAGGACCGGCACGTTTTTATAAAGCTGTTTGACAAATTCCCGGGCCCGCTCCTCGCTGCCGTATTTTTCCAGGGCGAAGGCCCAGGCCGCCAGGTAGTTCCACCGGGCGCCCCCGGAGGTTTTGGGGTCCGGGGTGATGATCTGCACCCCCTCGCGGACGAGATCGTCCCAGTCCTTGATGTTTTTGGGGTTTCCCGCCCGCACGAGGAAGACGATGGTGGAGGTATAGGGGGCGCTGTTCTGGGGAAGCCGGGCCTGCCAGCCGGGGTCCAGGACCGCCGGCTTGGTCTTGGCGGCGATTTCGTCGATGTCGTAGGCCAGGGCCAGGGTCACCACATCCGCCTCCAGCCCCTCAATGACGCTCCGGGCCTGCCCGCCGGAACCGGCGTGGGACTGCCGGACGGTTACCGTATCCCCGGTCTTCTGCCGGTAGTAGGCGGCGAAGACCTCGTTGAATTCCCGGTACAGTTCCCGGGTCGGATCGTAGGAAACATTGAGAATCTCTATGGACGCTCCCCCCTTTGGGGCGCTTCCCCCGGCGGCGCCGGTATTCTCCGTATTTCCGGCGGCAAAGAGGCCGGAAACCGTCAACAGGAAGATCGCCGCCACGCCAAAACTCTTCTTTTTCATAACTTTTCTCCTTAGTTTTTTTGTGCCCGATGG
Source organism: Treponema sp. (assembly GCA_031288815.1). The sequence goes on along the minus strand of JAITQR010000114.1, from coordinate 828 downwards.
GAATACATCCCATCCTCTCATCCTTCGGACTTATCCGCGCGCTGATAAGTCCGAAGAATTCCTAGTATTATAATATGTTTAATATACTTATGACAAAATTTTATGTCAAGATTCTTTCTCAAAATTTATGGGGGGTCCGGGGGGCCGGGGACCTTTGGTCCCTAAGCCCACCGGCGGGGGCGTTACGGGGGCAGCGCCCCCGTTGAGGGGGGTGGCGGAGGCCCGTAGGGCCGGAGCCAGGGGGGAGACTTCCCCCCTCCTGAATAATCGCCGCTTCTTACGTTGCAAAAGACAAAGGAAAATGATAGAATACCTCTGGTTTTTATATGGATTCTTACAGAACAAGGAGTAAACCGTGACTATAACGGCGAATGGAAAGCCCGCGGAATTATCCGGCGAAGTCAGCGTTACCCGGATGCTTGAGGAACTCAAGGTAACCGATCCCCTCTATGTGACCGTACAGTTAAACGAGGAACTGGTGCCTCGATCCGGTTTTGATACCGTCATGGTACAGGAAGGGGCGGCGGTGGAATTTCTCTATTATATGGGCGGCGGTACCGCAGCGGACGGGCAGGCCCTATGCTGATCCTCCTGCGGGAACACCGGGAAGCCATGATCCTTCACGGCGGCAGGGGGCTGCCTAACGAGTCCTGCGGCCTTATGGCCGGGGAGGTCCGGGGGGAAGAAAAAACCGTCAAGGCGGTATACGGTTTGACCAATACGGACCAAAGCGCGGAACATTTTTCTATGGACCCGAAGGAGCAATTCAAGGCGATCAAGGATATACGAAACAGGGGGTGGGTCCTTCTGGGTAATTTTCACAGCCAT
>JAITQR010000089.1 GCA_031288815.1 Treponema sp. | reverse complement strand
CCGGTGTAAAGCTCGTGACGGCCCGGGTTACCCGCCGCGTGGAGGTGGCCGATTTTGCCGGTATTGGCGCTGATCCGGCGGGTGACGTCCCCTTCGGTGATCTGCTGGTGGTAGATGTCAAAGAGGAGTTTGATCAGGGGGCTACCCGCCTCCTCTACCAGCTCAAAGCCCTCATCGGAGGATTCAAGGAAGACCCCGGGATGGTTTATCTTGCCGTTCAGGGGTTCTATTACCAGGGTGATCCCGCTTTCTTCGAGCAGGGGAAGGGCGGCCTTGAGCCCCGCGGCGGCGGAACGGTGCTGGAAGGCCCGCACCGCGCCGGTATCGTCCCCCACCTGGGATATCAGGATCTTAACCCCCATCTTTTTCGCCGCCCCGATGGATTCCCTGAGGCCCTCCAGGTACGCCTCCCGCCGGGCCGGGTCGGTCATGCTGATAAACCGGGTACAGAAGGCGGCGCAGCGGAGCCCGAGGCTGTCCGCCTTTGCCTTGAGGCTGTCCAGATCCCGGTTCCACCAGCCCCAGAATTCGTAATACCCGAAACCCGCGGCCTTTACCCCCTCCAGGGCGCTTTCCTGATCCCGGCCCCGGAAAACCGCGTCGATACAGACAGAAAATTCCATACCGCCTCCTCAATACTCCCGACGGGATACTCTATTCCGGTTGAAAGGCCGGCCGGAAAGCCGGCGAAAACTCTTCCAGGATGCGCCGGTAGTCTTCCACGGTTCCGGCCCGGACCAGTTTGTTCCGCAGGGCCGCGCCGCCGGGCGGTCCCGGACGGCCCGCGCCGCCCCTGGTGTAGGCGCAGAAATGCTTCCGCATCTCCCGGCAGGCCTTTGCTTCCCCCAGATCCCGGACGAGCCCTTCCAGGTGGCGGAAACCGGCCCTGATCCGTTCCTCCGCCGGAACCGGGGCGTAGGAACCCGTGGCAAGGAGGGACCGGGTTTCCCGGAAGATAAAGGGGTTCCCCAGGGCGCCCCGGGCGAACATCACCGCGGCGCAGCCGGTTTCCCGGAGCATCAGTTCCGCGTCTTCCGGCCCAAAGAGATCCCCCGAACCGGTCACCGGTACCGGAAGCCGGGAAACCAGATCGGCGATCCGGGCCCAGTCGCTCCGGCCGCCGTAGTTCTGGGCCCTGGTGCGGGGGTGCAGGCTTACCATGGCGGCCCCGGCCTCCACGGCGACACGGGCGCATTCCCGGTAATTAAGGGAAGCCGAATCCCAGCCGGAACGGATCTTGACGCTAACCGGTATGTCCCCCAGACAGCGGCGGGAGGCCCGGACCGCCGCTTCCAACACCCGGCCCAGTTTGGCCGGGTCCCGCATCAGGGCCGAGCCGGCCCCGGTTTTTACCACCTTGGGAACCGGGCAGCCCGCGTTGATGTCCAGCGCGGCGGGCCGCCAGGGGCCGAGCAGGACCGCCGCCGCCTCTATCCGCGCCGGGTCCGCGCCGAAAAGCTGCACGGCGTAAAATTCCTCGTTGTCCGCCCGGCGCAACAGGACGTTTACCGGGTGGGAATCCGGCGCCGGTCTAAGATCCGGCCGGGATCTGATCACCGACTCGGCGGAAACCAGTTCGGTAAAGGTACAGTTCGCCCCCTCCTCAACGCAGAGGGAGCGGAAAGAACGGTCAAAATAACCGGCCACCGGGGCGAGGAGGAGGTTTCCCCCCAGGGAAAGGCCCCCGATCTTCAGGGGCCGGTAAAGCCGGGACAGGTCCTTTTGAACCGCCTTCTCCGCGCGGTCTTTGGCGCCGGTTTCCATGCCAGGGCCGATTCTATGCAGCGCCTGCCGCGCCGCTTATTGGGGGGAGAGGCCGAAGAATCTGTTCGAATTTTCCCAGAGCGCCTCGGCCAGTTCATCGTCGCCTATCTCCAGCATCTCCGCGAGGAAACGGGCGGTTATGGGGAGGTACTTGGGCATGTTCCGCTTGCCCCGGTAGTCCGCGGGAACCATGAAGGGGCTTTCGGACTCGATGAGGATCCGGTCCAGGGGCAGGACCCTGACGGTTTCGTGGAGGTTCCTGGCGTTCCGGTAGGTCAAATTCCCCGCGAAGGAGAAGTAGAGGTTCAGGTTCAGGGCATTTTTCGCGTACTCCGCGTCTTCCGAGTAGCAGTGGAGCACCCCGCCCCGGGGGGGCAGCCGGTCTTTCAGGATGTCCATTACGTCGTGCCCCGCGTCCCGGTTATGGATGATCACCGGCATGTTCAGCCGGGCGGCCATGTCAAGCTGAGTGATAAAAAGCTCAATCTGGGAGTTTTTGTCCCCGAATTTGCGGTAATAGTCCAGACCGATCTCCCCTATGGCAACCACCCGGGGCAGTTTGACGCCCTGTTCAACGATCTGGGCCCAGTCCTTCCCCGGATTCTGTACTTCCGAGGGGCTTACCCCCACGGAATGGTACACATTGGCGGCGGATTTAAGATTATTATATACCGTGGTGAAATCATGAAGGCTGTTGCAGATGGATACAATCCGGGTTACCTGGGCCTGACGGGCTTCCTGGATGACAATGAGCTGCTCAATAGGGTCTTCCACAACCAAACCCACATGGGCGTGAGTATCAAAATACTGCATGGCTTAGTCCACAAAGAAAAGAATGTTTTTTATTCCAAACTGGATGTTGTTGATGATAACACACCTTTTTCCCGGAGTCAACGTAAAAACCGCCTCTTGCCTCTCTCCTGTTTCCGGTATAGGAATATACAAGGGCTTCTCACCGGGGATTCCCGCCGCGGCCGGGGGCCCGAATTTTCAAGTTTCCCAGGAGGATGCTTATGGCGCGACCGGTTACCATATTTTCGGGACAGTGGGCGGATCTTCCCTTCGATACCCTTTGCGGGAAGATGAAATCCTTTGGCTACGACGGCATCGAGATTGCCTGCTGGGGGGATCATCTGGATCCCCAAAAGGCCGTTTCCGATCCTTCCTACGTGGATGGCCGCAAGGCGGTTCTGGCGAAGCACGGCCTGAAATGCTGGGCTATAAGCGGACACCTGATCGGCCAGTGCGTGGGGGATCTCTGGGATCCCCGGCTGGACGGTTTCGCGCCGCTGCGTTTTGCCGGAAAGCCGGAGGAGATTCGGGAATGGGCCGTTGGGGAGATGAAGCTTATCGCCCAAACCGCCAAAAACATGGGGGTGGATGTGGTCAACGGCTTTATGGGAAGCCCGATCTGGAAGTACTGGTACTCCTTTCCCCAGACCAGCCGGGAAATGATCGACGGGGCCTTCAGGGAAATTGTCCGGCTTTGGTCTCCCATTTTCGACGAATTCGACCGGCAGGGGGTGAAATTCGCCCTGGAGGTACACCCCACGGAAATCGCTTTTGACTACTACACCGCCCAGCGGCTCCTGAAAGAATTCGATTACCGGCCTACCTTGGGCTTCAACTTCGATCCTTCCCACCTGCAGTGGCAGGGGGTAAACCCGGTGTTTTTCCTGCGGGACTTGGCCGACCGGATCTACCACGTCCACATGAAGGACGCGGCGCTTACCCTGGACGGCAGGGCGGGGATACTGGGTTCCCATCTGGAATTCGGCGACACCCGGCGGGGCTGGAATTTCCGTTCCCTGGGCCACGGGGACGTGGATTTCGAGAACATCATCCGGGAACTCAACGCCATAGCCTACCAGGGGCCCCTCTCGGTGGAGTGGGAGGATTCGGGCATGGATCGGGAATACGGCGCCAGGGAAGCCTG